>JBDKIP010000174.1:0-5783 GCA_039797015.1 Bacteroidota bacterium | reverse complement strand
CCGTGATCCTGGTTGCCGGGCATTTCTTTTTTGGTCCCCTCCGCCTCATCCAGGAATACATGGAGAGTGGCGACATGGAAGGCGCCGAAAAAGTCCTGGCCTCGATTAAATACCCCAACTTGCTTTATAAACCGATCCGCTCCGTGTATTACACCCTGAAAGGAAACCTAGCCATGATGAAGCAGGACTATGACGGCGCCGAGAAGATGATGAAAAAAGGACTTGACTTGGGCATGCCGATGAAAGAGGCCGAGGGCGCCAGCTTGTTGCAAATGGGTATGCTGGCCATGCAAAAAAACGATCTCAAGCAAGCAGAGAGTTATATCCGATCTGCCCTTCGTAAAGGATTGCCCGATAAAGAAAATCAGGCCGCAGCTTATTTACAGATGTGCAGTTTGATGATGAACAAACGCGAGTTCCGCGCCGCAAAAGATTTCTTTCGCAAAGCCAAGGCGCTCAAACCTACCACGCCGCAGATCGTGGATCAGATCAAGCAGATTGAGAAGTACATCTCTCGCATTCCGGGCTAACGCCCGGAATGCGAGATGGGAGATGGAAGATTGGAGTTTGGGAAATCCATCTTCCATCAATTCTTCATGACCTCATTACTTTACCTTTCCCTCTCTCGTTCCGAATGCAGATATAATAGAGCCGGGAATGCGAGATGGGAGATGGCAGATTGGAGTTTGATTTTTCGAACTTCCATCTCCCATCTTCCATCAATTCTTCACCACCCGCATCACTTTTCCTTGTCCCGACGCGTCAAGGAGGCGTACAAAATAAAGTCCTGCCGGCCAGGCAGTTGTATTCAGGGTGCGACGATTTTCTCCGTAATTCAAGTAGAGTTTGCTTTGGTGCAGAAGTCGGCCCCGAACATCATACACCAACAGATCGGCCGGACGGATCTGCTGTGACCGTATCCGCAGATTCAATTCCCCTCGGAAAGGATTCGGAAAAGGTTGCAAGGTCAGGTCGGGAAAAGCCGTGGGGGGAAGATCCACGCATCCCCTTTGGTTCGGCAGATTTTGCTCGATCCAGTCGATCCGTTTGGTAAACCAATTCTTCAATTGGATGATCTCACTGGGGTAACTAGTGGGTACGGGCTGCATGTTGGGCCAGATGTATTGTCCCAACACCGGCCAACGCGTAAAATGCCTGAAACGGGCTTCCTGTGTCAGTGTAACAACCGAGTCGATGAGTTTATTGATGCGCGTATTCGACAAGGTGCTTTGTCGCACCTGAAGCCATCGGCAGCGGAGATTGGAAAGAAAGCTCGTGTCTCTGAAGAACCGATCCCACCAGGCAGGAACCAGCGAGCCGTCGTTCGGGCAGGTGCCATTGAATTGCCAAGCCCACCCCGATGAGTCACTCCCTCGGCAATAATTCGCATTGTAGAAGCCAAGGTCATAGTCCCACACCGGACCGGCTAGCAGTTTCCCTCCGTTGGATTGTTTGTCTTTATGTAGATACGTACTGATCCGATATCCATCTACGTTTCGCGCCAATTCATTAACGATCAGGTAATCGATGAAGGAGGATTCATCAGCGAATCGTCGCCAACCTTCTTGCGGATCCTGATATTGCGAACTGCCAACTGCCTGTTCGAATGAATCGACATAGGATTTGATGTAGTTGCGTTGAGGTGTCGTGATCGAATCAATCCGGGGATAAACATAATTATAGCGTATCCGTTGTCCGCCGCTGCCTTGCAGGGGCAGCAGGTTGGATAGCCAACCATTGGCACCTTTGTCGATCGAAACGATGTAGCCGCCCGTCACCGCATCGCCACTGTTTTCATTTCGTCCGAGCTTTGGAATATTGACCCGCGCACTGTCTCGTTTGATCTTTTCCATGAACACGTAAATGCCCTTGTAATCGTTGTCCACCACCACTTCTACATAACGGCATCGAGCGGCCCAACGTCCCATCTCCCTCGTGAAGCTGTAGGCCAGAAAATTGCGCATCAGGGTTTTATCGGTATAGGGGGCATATAAGATAAAATCGCTTTCGCGGGGAAAACCCATCAGTGCTTCGGTACGCTCTGTCGAGTCGGTGTTCCAGAGTTCGAGGTCGTAGGACTTCATCGGGAAACCTTGAGAGGATTGTCCGCGTACCTCCATCCCAACCAACCCATTGTAATGATAATTGAGGTCGCTGATGCTGTTTCGTTGTCCCTCGCCTTTGTAGTAGATGCGCATCTGTGCCCGTACACGCGGTTCGTTCGGGATCCCTTGTCCGCCTGTATTCACCACCACAATGGGCAAGTTGGACGACGTAAGCACCTGTGCGTACGCATCCTGCAGGAGCAAGGGGAGGAGTAGGAGGAGAATTTTGTGCAATGCTTATACAATAGGGTGATGAGGTATGTAAGGAGAGGGATTTTGATGGGAGATGGAAGATGGGAGTTTGAGCTTGTTGTTTTCAAACTTCCATCTTCCATCTTTCACACCTTCTCTTCAAATCCATACTTCTCCGATTTCTCGTTGAACGTATCCACCATGGCTTCCTGCAGATCGATGTCGAGCAGGGAGGCCAGTAGGTCTAAATAGATGGCGATGCCGCCGATCTCTTCTTTCAGCATCTCTTTATTGATGTCTTTTGCGGTATAGCTGCTGCCGCCATCGATGCCCCCGCGTTGAACCCGTTCCATTTTCTTGATCATGTTGCAGAGTTCACCTACTTCACCGGCGAGTGCGGTGGTCCAGTAGGTCAGCGGCTGGTTGTCGTAACATTTGAATCCGTTTCGGGCGCGGCTGATGTTTTGTTGACGAAAGGCTTGCAGGTCAAATGACATAAGTGAGCTTTTGATAAAGATAAGTTTTGCTTGTTTTTCGGTTCGAAAATCTTCTTCGGAAAACTACTTGTTTTAAGGTGTTCCACTAATCAGCGGTAGTGTTAGATGGTCCGTAAAAAAGAATAAATGATTAATCATCAAAATCGGCCATGTAAAAAAAGGAATGCGCGATCGCTCACATTTAGTTTTGCCTCGTCAACGATCAACTGATTCAATGTTGACGAACCAAAAACCTAAACCAATCTCTATGAAACAGTCTCCACTGCCCCTTTCCCGCCTGACGGGATTTTTATCCGCACTTTTTTTGATGGCCATTGTTTTTACCGGATGCTCTCGCTCCGGTGCCAATGACATCAATCCCAATCCAACATCACACCTGCGTAACGTAAACGTATACCTGACCGATGCGCCGGCCGATTTTCGGAATGTGTACATCGACATCAAAAAAATCGAGGTGAAAGTGGATCTCGATCGCACCCATGAGAACGATGATCTGTATGGCGACAACGACGATGATTATGATGATATCGAAGAGGTAGATCAATTTGGTCGCTGGATCACCTTGAACGTTGCTCCCCAGCGGCTCGATGTATTGGCTTTGCGCAATGGCATCGAGCGTTTGATGGGCAATGCGGTTGTACCTTCCCGTGTACGCAAGGTCCGCATCACCGTGGGCGATGAAAATCGATTGGTTGATGGCGATGGCCGTGATTGTCGTCTTACGCTTGTCAACGAAACTGAGCACTACCTCTATGCACGTGTGAAGGCTGCCGATATGGATAATTCTTTGCCTGGTAATATCGACTTGCGGGTTGACTTCGACTTGGCTCGCTCCATCATACCAGCTGGTGATGAATATATCCTTCGTCCCGCGTTGCGCCTCTTCAATCTGCGCACCACCGGATCTGTAACGGGCTTTATCGCACCGATGGAAGTGGGGGCACGTGTGCTGATCACCGATGGCATGGGTTTTGAAACCGGCGCCATTCCGGCACCTGAGGAAGGATTCTTTCGGGTACGCGGACTCAAGCCAGGTTTCGTCTACACCGTTTTGATTACAGCGCCCGGCTATAGCGATTACGAGATCCGAGACGTGATGGTCGATCCACGCGGCGAGCTGCAATTAGGGGAGATCAATCTTCGCTAATAAAATTTATTCGATTTGAAAGCCCCGCAAATGCGGGGCTTTTTTTGTGCCCCGCCGAACTCTAAGCATTACTACGTACTTTTGCTGCTCGGCATGAAAAAATTCATTGACACGCTTACGCTGCGTGATTACAAACGACTCGTGGAGTCAGGTTCCGGTAACATTGATCTGTTGACGATTCGGGGCGACCAAATGCACGTGATTTCACTTTGCTTGGTATTCGTGTACTCTACACTCTTTACGGTCGCCAATTTTTATTTTGAAAATTTTCCGCAGGCCTACCTGACGATGATTCCTGTTCCGTTTTCTGTTTTGTTTTATTTCTTTTTTCGTTGGGGTGGGGTTTGGGGGATTATTTCCAAGTTGGCGAATCTCACGGTTTTACTGACGTTGATCGCGTCCTTGAAACTACTGGATGGTCCTTCTACCGGAGTATTGACATTTTTTATACCGGTGATCGTCGGTTCCATGATCACCTTTCAGGGAAAACAGCAGATTTATGGTTGGGTGGGTGTTAGTTTCTCGTTGTTGGTATTAATCGTATTGGCCTATACTGACTGGAATCTGGATGATTATAAACCCATGTCCGAGACCAAGTTGGTGATGGAGCGGGTACAGAATTATTTTGGCGCTGCCTTGGCCACGGTTACGGAGGTTGGCTTTTTGATCTGGGTCTCCAATCAATTGCAGGCAAAACTTTTTGAAAAAGAACAGGAGAAACAACGGTTGATCACGCAATTGTCGATACAATCACGCGAAAAGCAGCAAAACGAAGTGGCCGTTGAGTTGCATGAGAACATCAACCAGATCCTCGCTTCTGCCAAAGTGAACCTCTCGTTGATTCCCAATACTCCGGAAACCAGCGATAAGATCTCGGAGAGTGCCGACCACATTGAGTATGCATTGTTGCAAATCCGAAAGCTCTATCAAACATTGGTCACACCCGATCTGAAGGAGTTTGCATTGACCGATTTACTACGTGAAATGGTGGATGAGCTTTTTCGCGATCAGGATGTCCGGATTCTATTTGACGCCCGAATGGATCCGACACACAGCCTTTCCGATGAGGTGAAACTCAGTCTTTACCGCGTGGCACAGGAATATTTACAGGTTCTTCGTGAGCAGTCTACCACCCGGCATCTGGACCTTTGCCTCTATGAGGAAAATACACAGTTGGTGTTGTCGGTAAGGGACGACGGCGGCGGGATCGATGTTAATGTTCCCGAGATGAACATCGCCATACGATCCGTGGAGAATCGGGTGAAATTGCATCAGGGTTCGGTTCGCTTCCTCACGGAAACAGATAAAGGCAATGTGCTATTTGTTGAATTGCCGCTTTCCCATTAACCTTTATTATCTGCTTACACATTGATTGCTCAAATTTGGATCAGGTAATCAAATAGATTTTCTCCGGCCTGCAGATTCAGTTTTTTACGAAGACGATATCGGCTGATCTCCACACCTCTTACTGAAATGTTCAACAGTTGTGCGATCTCCTTGGAGCTCAGGTTCATCCGAAGGAAGGAGCAGAGTTTTACTTCGCCCGCACTGATGTCGGGGTGTTTGGATTTTAGTTGAACCACAAAATCACTGTGTACCTTATCGAAGTGTTTAGCAAATTGATCCCACTCCTGGTCGATCTGCTCATCCTCCTCCAGCTGTCTGATCATTTTCTTGACCTCCGTTTGAGCGGCCGGCACATCTACTCTTCGCATGAGTTGGTTTAATTCCGCTTTCAGTCGGCTGATCAGTTCACCTTTTTTGACCAAGTGCATGGCGGAGGTAGCCAGCTCGGCGTTTTTGAATTGAATTTCCGTTTCCAGATTTTGGCTTCGGATGGAG
>JBDKIP010000173.1:0-3920 GCA_039797015.1 Bacteroidota bacterium | reverse complement strand
CGTCATCGTGATCGGACTTCCCGTCTGTAATCAGATCGCCTCCAAGCAAAAAGAAGGTTGGGGCGCGATGCAGTATCCACAACTCGTGCTCGGAATGCTTGGCATTTTTGTATACGTAGGTGTAGAGGTGGCGATCGGAAGCAATTTGGGTGAGTTGTTGAAGCAACCCGAATTCGGCGGTTACAAATCCTCTGAGATCGCACCATTCATCGCCATGTATTGGGGAAGTCTGATGATCGGTCGATGGGCCGGCGCGGTGGGTGCATTCAACCTGAGCGAAGACCGCAAGCGTCTTTTCACGTTCATCACACCGCTGGTTGCCTTCGGCGTGGTGTTGTTGCTGACAAAACTTGCCGGACACGACATACAGATCCTGTATTGGTACATCATCTGTGTGCTGCTGCAGATCGGCACCTTCTTCTTGAGCAAAAGCAACCCGGCTCGAACGCTGTTGTTATTCAGCCTGTTTGGCGTGGTCGCCATGACAGTCGGATTGCTCAGTACCGGTACCGTGGCGATCTATGCTTTTCTCAGCGGCGGACTGGCCTGTTCCATCATGTGGCCTTCGATCTTTTCATTGTCCGTCGCGGGTCTGGGCAAGTACACCACACAAGGCTCTGCATTTTTGATCATGATGATCTTGGGTGGAGCGGTCATTCCACCGGTGCAGGGAAAGCTGGCCGACATCATCGGCATTCACCAATCCTTCTTTGTCGCAATCCTTTGTTTTGCCTACCTGGCCTTGTTTGCATATCTGGTAAAAGGGATTTTGCGTCGGCAGGGAATCGATTATGAAAACACCACTGCTGCTGGCGGACACTAATCATCGCATTCAATCCTCATAAAAAACATCATGGCAGATCTCGCAATTGGCATTGACATTGGTGGAACCAACACCAAATTTGGCGTAGTGGATCGGAACGGTCACATCCTTGAACAAGGAAGAACGCTGACCAACGACAAATCCACCGCGCAAGATTTCATTGAGGATCTGTACCAACAAATAGAGCCCATGATCGAACGGGCAGGCGGAAAGGAAAAGTTTGCCGGCATCGGAATTGGCGCACCCAATGGGAATTATTATACGGGCAACATTGAATATGCTGCCAACCTCAAATGGCAAGGGATCATTCCGTTTGCCAGCATGATGTCGACCCGTTTTGACATGCGCGTCAAACTCACCAACGATGCCAATGCCGCTGCGATGGGCGAAATGATGTATGGCGCCGCCAGGGGAATGAAACACTTCATCACCATCACCCTGGGCACAGGGGTGGGCAGTGGCATCGTCATCGATGGAAAGATCGTGCTGGGACATGATGGATTTGCCGGCGAACTGGGACACACGATCATCCGTCCCGGTGGGCGTTTGCACAAAGGAACCGGCATACAAGGGCCACTGGAAGCCTATGCATCCGCTACGGGCATGCGGGAAACAGCCATCGAAATGCTTGCCGCAAAACCCGATGTGGCCAGCTTGATGCGATCACTAAAACCAGAAGAGATCACCAGTCAATCGGTTTATGAAGCTGCCGTAAAAGGAGATTCCATCGCGCAAGAAGTTTTCTCGTTCACCGGACAATTGCTGGGCGAAGCGCTGGCCAATTTCATCATGTTCTCCTCCCCGGAAGCGATCGTATTGTTTGGTGGGGTGACCAAAGCTGGCGACATGATCCTGAACCCTACCCGAAAAGCCATGGAAGCCAATTTGGTGCAGGTATTCAAGAACAAAGTAAAATTGATGTTCAGTGAATTGAAAGAGGCAGATGCTGCCATCTTGGGTGCCAGTGCTCTGATCTGGGAGGCTTGATCATTTTTTCTTACGGATGTAGAAGATCCCCGGAATGGCCCGTTGCCCTTCCCGGTCGGATGGCTGAATCGTTTCTTTGCCATTGACGAGTAAACAAGTGCTTCCGCCCCCGTCCAAATTCAATCCCTCTACACAACCAGCAGACAGTAACAACATCGCTGTTTGTTTGAGCGTAGCTCCCTCGGCTTTGCCGGGTTGTCTGCCGGCCACCGCGAGCAATACCAATTTTCCGTCGGCTGTGTAGCCCATGGCGGAGCGGGGATGACGGTCGTCGATCGCTTTACCCGCGAATTTCCATTCCTCGTTGTTCGTCACCTGGATGGTTCCGTTTTGCAGCAAGACCGGACCGCCCGACACCACTGTCCTCATTTTCCATTTCTCGAGTGGAACAGCTATCGAATCGCGCGGGAAACCGGGTTGATGATTTTGAAGCAGGGGCACCACCGATTGACTGGCATAGGGCCAACGGGAGGAAGAGTCTGTGTAGGTCCAAGCAACGTCCGCCCGACGATCAGTTGAAATTCCAATGGCGCCGACCAATGGATGTCGATATTTCAGGGTATCCTTGCCTTTCCCGGGTATGGAGTGCACGTTGAATGCCAACATTTTTCCTCTGTCCATCATCATGTTCAAGTTCTGATGGGTCGTGAAGGAAAAAAAACTGGTGTTGATAATGACAAGCGGTGCCTGTAATTTCTCGTGGAATTGAGCTGGGGTCAATCGCCGATCGAAGGTGGTGTCGGCGCGAAAATCCAACTGTCGGTCCTTCAGATCAGCCACTACATAGTAGGCAATATTGGGTTTGCCATCCAATAAATTGTCCGTCCGATACACTTGGATCGAAGAAGGCATCACACCAAACGCTTGAGTGACTTCTTTCCAATTAAGCTGCGCAGTAAGCGTGGTGGGAAGAATGGAAAGAAGCAGAAAAATTAGGCGCATTCAGGATTGCTTTTGTGCCAGCCATTGCTCGCGGCCATAATTCGGGATCACGTGTCTTTCGCTGTGGTATGAGGAGCGAACCAATGGGCCACTTTCCACATAATCCAATCCGATTTCATATCCGTATTCCCTGAATTCCGCGAATTCATCCGGATGCACAAACCGATGCACCGGTAAATGCTTTTTAGTGGGTTGCAGATACTGTCCGATAGTGACTACATCACATCCATTGTTTCGTAAGTCACGCAACGTCTGCATCACTTCCTCTTTCTCTTCTCCCAATCCCAACATGATCCCACTTTTGGTACGCATGCCACCCTCCTTCAACGTTCTGATCACCTCCATGCTACGCCAGTACTTGGCTTGTATGCGCACCTGACGGGTGAGTCGCTCAACTGTTTCTATGTTGTGTGAAACAACCTCGGGGGCTGCATCGATCACGCGCTGAATGTCTTCTTTCTTTCCTTTGAAATCCCCGATCAAGGTTTCCAATGTGGTATCAGGGTTGAGTTGCTTGACGGATCGAATGGTGTTGTACCATATGCTGGATCCTCCATCCGGCAATTCATCCCGATCGACCGAGGTAATGACCGCATGCTTGACTTTCATGAGATGGATCGCCTCGGCTACACGCTGGGGTTCATCCCAATCGACCGGCAAAGGCCTGCCCGTTGCAACGGAACAAAAGCCACAGCTACGCGTACAAATGTTACCGAGGATCATGAAGGTGGCGGTACCGGCCCCCCAACATTCGCCCATGTTCGGGCAATTTCCGCTCTCGCAGATCGTGTGAAGTTTATGCGTATCCACCAAACCGCGAACGTGCTTGTAATTCTCCCCAATGGGAAGCTTCACGCGAAGCCAATCGGGCTTTTTGGGGCGGGATGCGTCAGCGGAAACAACAGGCAACTCGATCATGATGCGAAATTAACCCGGTTATTTGCGTCTGCCAAACAAGAGCGCGATGTAGCCCTGGAAAAAGAAATTCCGGTCGTTTGGTCCAGCCATCACAGCGATCTTATTGGCATAAAATTCTCCGGTAATGCCCAACTCAATGCCGGACACTGCTTCGTTGAAACGCCCATAATCAAACCGAAGGGCAGTTCGGGCAAACAATCCGGGGCGGATCTTCATTTCATTCCATCCCTTTCCGAGTCCCCCACCCCCT
>JBDKIP010000172.1:0-4284 GCA_039797015.1 Bacteroidota bacterium | reverse complement strand
GCCCCCACCACCAGCACCACGGCACAGTTGGTGATGGGGGATGCGTTGGCGATCTGTTTGATGAAGCTGCGCGGATTTCGCACCGATGATTTTGCGCGCGTACATCCCGGGGGGGCCTTGGGCAAGCGCTTGTATTTGCGGGTGATGGATCTGGCCAATGCCAACGAAAAACCATCGGTGCAGGCAACGGCGTCGGTGCAAGAAGCGATTTTGGAGATGACGCAAAAACGATTGGGGGTGACGGCAGTGGTGGATGCCAACGAGAAATTACTGGGTATCATCACCGATGGCGACCTGCGTCGAATGTTGGAGCGCGGGGCGGATTGGAGTGGAAAGCAAGCGAGTGATATTATGACGGAGGCACCGAAGACCATCGCGCCGGAGGCATTGGCGGTGGAAGCGTTGAGTGTGTTGCAAGAACATTCCATCACGCAGTTGGCGGTGGTGTCGGCGGGAAAATATGTGGGCATGATCCATTTACACGATCTGGTCCGCGAAGGACTACATTGATCTATACCTATGAATAAGCATCGTTATGTAGCAGTAATGGCCGGGGGGATCGGGAGTCGGTTTTGGCCGATGAGTCGCTCCAACTATCCAAAACAATTTTTGGATGTACTCGGACTGGGCCGCACGCTGATCCAGCAAACCATCGACCGGTACAAGCGATTGGTGCCGATCGAAAACATTTTCATCGTCACTTCTGCTGAATATGTTTCACTGGTGAAGGAGCAGTTGCCCGAGATCGCCGACCATCAAATTTTGGCCGAGCCGTATCGAAAGAATACGGCGGCCTGCATCGCCTACATCTCTTATAAATTGAAGGGCATTGACCCGAAGGCTTCGATGATCGCCGCGCCGGCCGATCATTTGGTGATGGAACCGGAGGCATTTGTGGAAGTGGCCAATCAGGCGTTTGACTTTGTGGAGAAGCGCGATGCGTTGGTCACCATTGGCATCAAACCCAATCACCCCAACACCGGCTATGGATACATTCAGTTCGATCCGGAGGTTAAGGTGGGTGAGGTCTATGATGTGAAGACATTTACCGAGAAGCCCAACCTGGAAATGGCGCAAACGTTTTTGGCCAGCGGTGATTTTTTATGGAACGCGGGGATCTTCACGTGGACGGTCGACGGTATTCTCTCTGCGCTGGAAAAGCATGTGCCGGAGATCAATGAATTGTTTCAGGCCGAACGAGATGCATTCAATACATCGGCCGAAGCGGAAGCGGTGGAGCGCATTTATACGCAATGCGTGAATACATCGATCGATATTGCGGTGATGGAGAAGGCGGACAATGTATATGTGATTCCGGCTGCGTTTGGCTGGAGCGATTTGGGTACGTGGAACAGCGCCTGGGACAACATGGAAAAAGATTATTTCGGCAATGCCGTGGTGGGCAAACAGGTGATGGTGGTGGATGCCAATAACTGTATGGTGCATGCCGGTGCGGATAAGCTGATGGTGTTGCAGGGTTTGAAGGATTACATCATTGTCGATACGCCGGATGTATTATTGATCTGCAAGCGCGATCAAGAGCAGGCGATCAAGGAATTTGTGGCGGAAGTGAAGCGAAATTTTGGCGAACAATATCTCTGATATGTCATTTGAATCCAAGTTGCCTCGCGTAGGCACCACCATTTTTACCACGATGAGTGCCTTGGCGGCCGAGCACCAGGCGGTGAATTTGGGTCAGGGCTTTCCGGATTTTCCGATGCCGGAGGCATTACGCGAGGGCGTAGCAAAGGCGATGCGCGACGGATTCAATCAGTATGCGCCGATGCCGGGCTATGGTCCCCTGCGCGAAAAACTCGCCGAGAAAGTGCATGCACTCTACGGCGCGCACATCGATCCGAACACCGACATCACAATTACACCCGGCGGCACGTATGCGATCTATACGGCGCTGACCACGATCGTGCATCCGGGCGACGAGGTGATCGTCTTTGAGCCGGCCTATGACAGTTACATTCCGAACATTGAGCTGAATGGCGGCGTGGCGGTGACGATTCCGCTCACGTATCCAGATTATCAGATCGATTGGGATCAGGTTCGACACAAGATCACCGCGCGTACGCGGGCGATCGTGATCAATTCGCCGCACAATCCCACCGGCAATGTGCTGACGGATCTGGACATCGTGGCTTTGCGAGGTATTGTTGCGGCCAATCCGAATATTTATATCATCAGCGATGAGGTCTATGAGCATTTGATTTTTGACGGGCTTCCGCATTTGAGCATGCTTCGGTATCCGGAATTGCGGGAGCGAAGTTTTGTGTGCTTCTCCTTTGGGAAAGTGTATCACTGTACGGGCTGGAAGATGGGGTATTGCATTGCGCCGCCGGCGTTGATGAAAGAGTTTCGGAAAGTGCACCAGTTCAATGTGTTCACGTGTTTTGCGCCGGCGCAGGTAGCATTGGCCGATTATCTGGATAATAAGGAAGGGTATTTGTTGCTGGGTTCTTTCTTGCAGAAGAAGCGCGATCTGTTTTTGTCCTTGATGCAGGGCAGTCGCTTTGATTTCTTGCCCAGTCATGGCAGTTATTTTGTTTGTGCGAAATACAACCGGATCAGCGATCAATCTGATACGGATTTTGCGATCCGTTTGATCAAAGAGTCGGGCGTCGCGACCATTCCAGTTTCCGCCTTCTACCGAAACGGCGATGATTATAAGGTGCTAAGGTTTTGTTTTGCGAAGAAGGAGGAGACGTTGCGCGCTGCTGCGCAGCGCTTGCTAGATTGAAGATGGGAGATGGAAAGAGTAGATGGGAGATGGGAGATTGAAGTTTGACATTTCTGTAAGCGACAAGACTGAACTCTAAACTTCTAACTCAAACTTCAATCTCCCATCTTCCATCTTCTCCCTGCGTTACGTCATCTCTCCGGCTTACCACCATCACCCTCATGGAAATCGTTCACGACTAGATTCGTGGCATGAAAACAATCATCATTGCAACGGATTTTTCGACGGTGGCGCACAGTGCCATGACCTATGGAGTGGAGTTGGCCAAATCGATCGATCACAGTGTTACGCTGGTGCATGTCTATCAGGTACCGGTGGCCTTTACGGATGGTCCGCTGGTGATGGTTTCGGTTGATGATCTGCGCAGTGCGGCGGAGCGGCAGTTGGAGCAGATGAAATCCGATCTGCGGCACGTGCATGGAAAAGAGTTGAAGATCTATTCGGAGGCGATCTTGGGCAATGTGGTGGAGGAGGTTGAAAAACTGGCGGAGAAGCTCGATCCGTTTGCGGTGGTGATGGGGGCCACGGGGCTGACGGGTGCGCAGCGGGTGTTGTTTGGCAGTACGACGTTATTGGCGGTTCGGCAATTGACCTATCCGGTAATCGTGGTGCCGGAGGGAAAAACCTTTGGTCATGGCATCAAGAAGATCGGTCTGGCCTGTGATTTTCGAAATGTGTTGGACACAACACCCACCCGGTTCATTCAGCAATTTCAGAAAACCTTCAAGGCGGAATTGCACGTGGTCAATGTCGATTTTGAGAACCGTCATTTTCGTGCGGATACAGCTGAACAGTCGCTGATGTTACATACGTTGTTGGATGGCTACCATCCCGTCTACCATTTCATAGAGGAGGAAGACATTGAAGCGGGGCTCAACCGATTTGCCGAGGAGAACAACCTGGATCTGCTGATCACCATTCCCAAAAAGCATCGTTTCATCGAGGCGATCTTCAAGCGCAGTTCCACCAAGCGGTTATTGAAAGAGGCGCGGGTACCGGTGGTGGGAATCCACTAAGAGAGAGATGGGAGATGGAAGATTGGAGTTTGAGATCTCGGGTAACGACAAGCCTGTACTTAAAACTTCTAACCCAAACTTCGATCTCCCATCTTCCATCTTTCTCTACGGTTTCCAATATGCCCCAACCCGCACGCGGACATTCTCCCGCATGTTCATATAGTAAAGATTGATGTCCCCCGCATGATAATTGGATGTGCGGTATAAAAAGCTCCAGGGGAATTTGGGTTTTTTGGTAAAGACGTAGCCGCCATTGATCTGGGCATCGGTGGTTTTCTTGTAAACCTTGTTGTATTTATACAGTACGCTGCCCAGATTTTGTTCGCGGGAAACGAAGGTGTTGTCGGTCGTAAAGCTTATTGGATTTGTGACACCGATGGCTACGCCATTCTCTTTCTTTTTGTTTGGTGGTTCATATCCTTCTTTGAAGGTGCGCCAGCTGCAATAGCAACTTGTTTGCGTAGGTGTGGCGCAGAGGGGGATCGTGGTGTATTCGTTTGCACGAATGGGCCAGCCGATCAC
>JBDKIP010000171.1:0-2872 GCA_039797015.1 Bacteroidota bacterium | reverse complement strand
TCCGCTCCCGGCACCCGCCACGATCATGATGGGTCCATCCTTATGCAACACCGCTTCCCGCTGTCGCTCGTTCAATCCGTTCAAGTATGCCGACATAAGTCGCAAGTTACTGTGAAATGGGTGCGAGGGGTGAAATGTGGATTAATTTGATCACGACGCTGTTGATCATGCTCTTTTGCTGGCAAGATATTTTGTCCGTACGATGTCGGCCATTGGTTTTCCCTGCACTTTACTTTCCAGCCAGGAGATGATGTCGAGATAGGCCAGCGCGCGGGTTTGAAAGCGATCGCGCTCCAGGTGTTTGATCTCTTCTAAAAACTTCACCAGTTCGGGTTTGAGTTTCCGAGGAGAAAGCGGTAGGGACTTCCGCAAAAAACGGAACATGGCTTCTTCAATGGCCGTCAGATTCTTCATCTTGGCCATGAACCGATAGGTCGATTTGGTGAGTGATTCCATCAAGGCATCATTTCCCAATTCATAGTGTGCCAACAAATGCACGAGTCGCGCATAGCACTGCAAGTCGTAACGCAGATTGGTGGGCGAGTCGATGATCTTGCGCAGATAATCAATGCTGCGGGCATGGTCGCCGCTGCCAAAACAAAGCATGGCGAATTTGTAATCCAACACCAGCAGTCGATGAGAGTCCATAAACAATTCGATGGACGCCAGCGTGGATTCGATCGCAGGAATCTCCTTCACGCCCTCTGAAAAGCTCCCTTTCATGAAGTGGCCATTGATGCGTGCGGTACTCAGATATACAAAACATTGTACCCGAAAGTTGTCGTTTGCCCGAATGCGTTCGGTATTGGACAATTCTTCAAGCTGTTGTAGGGTTTGCTCAAAGGCCCGGTGATGTCGAAGGTCGAATTGTGCATTGAGAAGAGTATGCAGGCCTTTGATGTAGTGACCAGTCTCGATTCGAATCCGCGCAGGGTCTTCCTGAAAAAGATCGACCCATTTCTGGGCGTATCGGTAGTATTGAAGGAAGTCCTGCCGAATGAATGCATACCAACTCAGGCTTTGGTACAGATACAATCGCTCATAAAAACCGGTGTAGCTCCATGCGTTGGGCGGAAGATGTTCGTTCAAAAAGTGGCGGACCGCCGTTTCATCCGAGGCATCGCGAGCATGCCCATTTTGTACGAACCAGCTAAAAAGTTTGAGGGCCAGATTGGACAACTGTGAAACGCGGTGGATCTGTTCGGTCACAGCGGTCGATTCGCGCGCAATGTCATCGGCGCGAAATTCTACCTGACGGGTGATGTGCAATCCCTCGATTCTTTTTTCGAGCGACAACAACTGGGGCAACACATTTATCTTATCATACAGGCGGGCAAGCTCCTTCGCGCGCTCGATCATCCGCAAACTGGGCATGAACAAACCCTTCTTGTAAAGAATGTGTGCATAATCAAACAATTCATTGATCTCCAGGTCGATGCTGTCGGCCCGCTTCAACAAACGCAAACTGGCAAGGATCTCCCGATACAGATGCGTTTTCAGATTGGACAATTGTGATTTGGTGACACCCGTCATCCGATTGAGCAACACCTCTTCATTATATACCTTTTGCTTATCGATCAGATCAAACAGCCGCACCACTTTCAGCTCGCCGGATCGATCGGAAGAGCGATTGATGTACAATTTGAAATGCCGCTTCTCCGCCTTTTCCAGCGATTTGATGAGTAAGAACAATGCGTCGACCACGCGGTTGGACATCATAGGTATTTTTATCTGAAATGCCCGTCTGTAAGGCGTTTCAGCGTTTGATCAATTGGGTTGCCATCTCTTTTTCGGCAGAAACTTGGCTTGGTATGGCCTGAATGCCCCGCTACTTTTGAGTTGTGATGCAGGCATAGAGGCGTATCCCAAGCATTTTACCTCTTTTCATATGGCAAGCAATCGTTAGAGTCCTTCCGTTTCCACGGAAGGACCTTTTTGTTTTACAAAGTTACCCTTGAGGGAGGGTGATTGTTCAGATCTGAAAAAAATTCACACAAAGAGGGCATTGCCAACAAGTGTTCGTTCCCATACGATTGAATTAACTTTGGGCAAAGCTTGCATATGGGCATTCGGGTTTTCATTACGGGGGGCACGTTCGATAAGGAGTACAACGAGCTTACCGGTCAACTTTTTTTCAAGGACACGCATCTGCACGATCTGTTGGAAATGGGCCGCGCTCGGTTGGATCTGGAGATCCGGACGCTGATGATGGTGGATAGCCTGGAAATGACGGATGAAGACCGCGCCCTGATCGCACATCAGTGCAAGCATTGTGAAGAGGATCGGATCGTGATCACACACGGCACCGACACCATGGCTGAAACCGCAGCCTATTTACAAACGAATGTGACGGGTAAAACGATCGTACTCACCGGGGCCATGATCCCCATTAAATTCGGCAGCTCGGACGGTTTATTTAACCTGGGTTCTGCCCTTGCCTTTGCACAAACCCTTGATCCGGGCGTATATGTCGCCATGAACGGCCGCTATTTCCGGGCAGGGAACGTACGTAAGAACCGCGAAAGCGGAGCGTTTGAAGAAAAGGTATAAAGTAGAAAGTAGAAGGGCCAGTATATAAAAAAGAAAGTTTGGGGCCATTAACCCCAAACTTCCATCTTCAATCTTCGAACGATTACTTCGGTGTTTCCAGCAACTTAAAGAACTGATCCAGCTGAGGCAGTACCACGATGCGGGTGCGGCGGTTGGCGGCGCGACCTTCTTTGGTGGAATTATCGGCAATGGGCGCGAATTCTCCGCGACCGGCAGCGACCATTTTGGCAGGATCCAACCCGTATTGCTTTTGGAGCAGACGCACAACCGTAGTCGCACGCTTCACGCTAAGATCCCAGTTGTCGCTGATCGGACCACTTCC
>JBDKIP010000170.1:0-2828 GCA_039797015.1 Bacteroidota bacterium | reverse complement strand
CGTGTTCGAAGGAAAAATCAGGATTGGTACTGTACACATACCCCTGTTGATCGGCGCGATTTTTTTTGGACATATTACTCGATTACCGTTTTTAAACTCAGATCCAAACTGACGGCTTGATGCGTGAGCGCTCCCACACTTATGAAATCCACCCCCGCCATCGCATAGCCACGAATATTCCCCAAATGAATGCCGCCACTCACCTCCGTCTCGAACATTCCGTTGAGCCGAACGACCGCTTCCTGTACTTGATCAACAGAAAAATTATCCAACAACACGCGGTGCACACAACCCTTCCCGTATTCCATCACCGCATCCAGCTCCTCCATCGTACGCACCTCGATCTCCACCGGAATGTTCAACGGATGATCCAATAAATATTGCCGGGTCGATTCGATCACGGAAGCAATCCCACCTCCATGATCGATGTGGTTGTCCTTGATCAACATTCGGTCATACAACCCAAACCGATGGTTCATACCCCCGCCTATCTTGACAGCGGCTTTCTCCGCCCACCGAAATCCCGGCGTCGTTTTGCGCGTATCCAACAAAACTGTCTTTGTTCCCTCCAACTCCTTTACAAACCGGTGAGTAAGGGTAGCTATACCCGACATCCGCTGCATCATGTTCAACGCCACCCGCTCGCCGATGAGCAACGAACGAGCAGAACCACTCAACCGAAATACCCGGTCGCCCGAACGAATCCACTCCCCATCGAGCAAAACCACCTGCTGTTTCAATTCGGGATCCAGAAACAAGAAAAAATCAAGTGCGGCTTGTACACCGGCCAATACACCCTCCGATTTGGCCAGCAATACGGCAGATCCCTGAACGTCTGCGCCTACAGTGGCCAGGGTGGTATGATCGCCTGTTCCCAGGTCCTCTGCCAACCAGGCCCGAAACGATTCGATTTGCAAAGGGGTAGACATGCTACAAAAATAGCCGCATTTCCCCGGGCCCGACCTCGCTTTCGTAACTTTGGGAAACCGTTTCAACGGAAAAATCATGAACGATACAAACCGAAAAGTCATTTTAGTCATCATGGATGGTTGGGGACTCGGAAAGGTTCCCGCCGCCGATGCCATCCAACACGCCCGCGTCCCCTTCACCGACAGCCTTTATCAACAATACCCCAATACCACACTCATTACCAGTGGGGAAGCGGTTGGGCTACCAGAGGGACAAATGGGCAATTCAGAAGTGGGTCACCTGAACCTCGGCGCCGGCCGGGTGGTTTATCAAGAACTGCAGCGCATCAACAAAGCCATCCGTGACGGAGAACTGGCATCAAACCAAACCCTCCAGGCCAGTTTCCACTATGCGATCGAAAACAACAAACCCCTGCACCTGCTTGGGTTGGTCAGCGACGGCGGCGTACATGCGCACATCGATCACCTGATCGCCCTGGTGAACACCGCACACGAGGCAGGCGTAAAACAGATCTTCATACACGCCTTCACCGATGGCCGGGATACCGACCCTAAAAGTGGACTTGGATTCATCACACAGCTGGAAAAATCCATTGCAGGAAAAGCACGGATCGCAAGCGTGAGCGGGCGGTATTATGCAATGGACCGCGACAAACGCTGGGAGCGCGTAAAATTGGCTTACGACGCATTGGTGCATGCGAACGGACCAACTGCCCCAAGCGCGAGGGCTGCCATCGAATCCTCCTATGCAAACAACCTCACCGATGAATTCATTCTGCCAACTGTACTCGTAAATGAGGAGGGAAAGGAATTGACAAAAATCAAGGAGGCCGACGCAGTGATCTGTTTTAACTTCCGTACGGATCGTTGCCGGGAGATCACGCAAGTACTCACACAGCTCGATCTGCCCGAATTCGACATGCACAAACAGACCCTGCACTACACCACCTTCACCGAATACGACAAAAACTATCAAAACATCCACGTGGTGTTTGCCACCGACAACTTGAACAATACGATCGGTGAAGTCCTCGAAACCCACGGACGCACACAGATCCGCATCGCCGAAACAGAGAAATATCCGCACGTCAGCTTCTTCTTCAGCGGAGGAAGAGAAAAACCGTTCGCGGGAGAAGATAGGATCATGATTCCTTCCCCCAAAGTGGCCACCTACGATCTGCAGCCAGCCATGAGCGCACGGGAATTGACCGCCGCCATTTTGCCTGAGATCGAAAAAGGGAAAGTAGATTTCATTTGTCTCAACTATGCGAACGCAGACATGGTTGGCCACACCGGTATCTGGCAAGCCGCGATTGAAGCCGTGGAAACGGTTGATGATTGCGTGGCGCAAGTGGTAAGCGCCGGATTGAAAAACGGATATACCATTTTTCTCACGGCCGATCATGGAAACGCTGACTACATGGTCAACCCCGACGGATCGCCCAATACCGCTCATACCCTCAACCCGGTACCCTTTTTCATCATCGATAAAGAATGGCACGGCACGATCAATGCGGGAAAACTGGGAGACATTGCACCAACGATCCTAAACATGATGAACATCCCGGTGCCCCCCGAAATGACCGGAAACATCTTGATCGAACACGACTAATACAAACCAAATGGTAAAGAAAATAGGATGGGCGTTGTTGATCGCCCTGATTGCGATCCAATTCATTCGCCCTGCAAAAAACCAGAGTACCGAACCTCAATTGAATGCAATACAAACAAAGTTTGAGGTGCCAGAGAACGTATCCGCCATCCTGAAAAAAGCTTGCCTCGACTGTCATTCCAACAATTCACAGTACCCATGGTATGCGAACATACAGCCAGTCTATTGGTGGTTGAACGATCACATCGAAGAAGGAAAAGGCCATTTGAACTTTGACGAATACACCA
>JBDKIP010000169.1:0-3700 GCA_039797015.1 Bacteroidota bacterium | reverse complement strand
CCGCTCGCTGTAGGTAAAGACGTGCAAATAGGAGATGTTCAATTCCGTCAAGAAGTCCACCGTTTCGATAAAATCTGCCTCTGACTCTCCCGGAGAACCTACGATGACATCAACCCCAATGCACGCATAAGGCATGCGGGATTTGATTCGATCCACCCGTTCCGCGTAAAGATCTCGCTTGTAACGACGACGCATCAACCCCAGCACCCGATCGCTGCCACTTTGCAAGGGAATGTGGAAATGGGGCATGAATCGTTTGCTTTCAGCCACCCAGTCAATGATCTCGTTCGTCAATAAGTTCGGCTCAATTGAGGAGATCCGAAACCGATTGATCCCGGGTGTATCGTCCAGCGCCTGCACCAGTTCAAAAAATGTTTCTTTTCTAAGTGGCTTTCCGGTTTCATCCACACCCGAGATCCCGAAGTCGCCCAAATTGACGCCGGTAAGTACGACCTCCTTTACTCCCGATCTACCCAACTCGACCGCGTTGGCCACCACATTCGAAATGCTGTCGCTCCGACTTCTGCCCCTGGCCATTGGTATCGTGCAAAAAGAACAACTGTAATCGCAGCCATCCTGTACTTTCAAAAACGTACGCGTACGGTCGTTCACCGACCATGAGGCATGAAAGCGATCCACTTCCTCAATGTCGCAACTGGATATTTTGGTCGAATCGCCCTTGCTCAATTCTCTCAAGTGCGCAGCCAGGTTAAATTTCTCCCCGGCACCCAGCACCAGATCCACACCGGGTATCTCGGCAATCTCTTTTGGTTTTAACTGCGCATAACAACCCGTGATCACGACCAAACTCTCGGGCGATCGTCGTTGGATGCGGCGCACGAGTTGACGACACTCCTTGTCCGCATTCTCCGTTACGGAACAGGTATTGATCACATATACATCCGCTTCTTCGTCAAATTCTTTCTTGGCAAATCCCTCTTTCTCCAACATCCTGGAAAGCGTCGATGTCTCCGAAAAATTCAGCTTACATCCGAGCGTGTGAAAGGCAACCGACTTGGTGGACAGATCCATCATGACGGCAAAAATACATAGGAGTTACAGGATTGACGTATAGAAGATTCATTTGATCTCCGCCCAAACTATGCCCGCGAATCCTCAATTTTGCAGCTGTGAAACACCTCCGTTCGCTTTTCCGGTTTTTTTACAGCCTGTATGCATTTGGGGTGTTTTTATTGCTCTTGCTGCTCCTTTTTCCTTTTTTCCTGTTTGCCGCGCTGGGCGGGAAGGTTCAGGGAGGTAACGCGATCATGCGGCTTTGCCGACTCTGGGGTGATCTGTGGTTGGTGCTCATTGGTGTCCGCCATCAGGTTTCGATGCAAAATCGTCCCGATCCTTCCAAGCCATACATATTTGTCGGGAACCACATTTCTTACATCGATGCGGCGCTGATCATCACCAGCGTCCGACAGCCCTTCCGGGCCCTGGGTGCGGCCGAGTACGGTCGATATCCCATTTTTGGCTATGTCTATCAATTGGTGGTGATCTGCGTACACCGAAAGGACCCCGATAGCCGAGCGAATAGTGTCGAACAGTTGAGAACATATCTTCAAAAGGGGATTTCCGTACTCATCTACCCGGAAGGGACGTTCAATATGGGACGATCGGCCTTATCTGATTTTTACAATGGGGCTTTCCGTCTGGCCATCGAAACACAAACGCCCATCAAACCGCTGTTGTTTTTAGATGCATACGACCGGATGCACTATGACTCGGTCTTTTCGATGAATCCCGGAATCAGTCGTGCATTCTACCTCGAGGAAGTGTCCGTTGAAGGTCTTACGCTGGAGGACCTTCAACCCCTGAAGCAACGGGTTTATGTGCTGATGGAGGAGGCGCTTTTGAAAAGAAATGTTCCTTGGGTGACTAACTAGTTCGATTCCTTCTCGGCGTTGATTAGATTTGCTTTAGATGCCCAGCGGTACTACACAAAACATCTTCGAATCAGCGGATGCGAACGTTCCACTCTATGCGGAAGTGATCGTGCCCATCGCTACTCCGCAGAATTTCACTTGGTCGGTGCCCGCTTCGCTGGCAGCTTCGATCGCAGTTGGTGAACGCGTGGAAGTTAACTTGGGCAATCGCCGTCGATATGCAGGCATCGTGAAGCATTTGCATACAGAGGCGCCCGTTGGATTTCGTCCCAAGCCCGTGTTGCAGGTGCTGGATAACGAGCCGATTGTGACCACACAACAACTGACCTTCTGGTCATGGGTGGCTCAATATTATCTATGTTCGGAAGGTGAGGTGATGTCTGCGGCGCTTCCTACGCATCTGAAATTATCCAGTGAAACCTGGTTGCGTTTGGTGGACGAACACAATGCCAGCCCCGCGCAATTGGACGGAGACGATTATCTACTCTACGAAGCATTGGAAATTAAAAAGCAACTCCGACTGGAGGAGATCCGGCAATTACTGCCCGCCTCAAGTCTATATGCTGCCATCGAATCGTTGACTGCTTTAGGTATGGCTGAATTGGTAGATTCACTGCAAGAAAAGTATGCCAGCCGCCAGGAGGTTTTCATTGAGTTGGATGCACGGTATCATGCTGAATCCGTCTTGGCTTCTCTCTTGAATGAGAAATGGAGGGCAGCCAAGCAGTTGGACTTACTATTGGCGTTTCTGCAAATGCGTGAAGCAGGTGAGCCCGTGCTTCGATCCAAGCTACTACGTGACGCGCAAGCAAGCAGTGCGTTGCTAAGCGGACTGATGGAAAAAGGAATCTTACAAGCAATAAAAAAAAGGGTCGATCGAATCGAGCGTGCCGAACCTTTCTTGCAGATCGATTTTTCACTGAACGTACAGCAGCAGGCAGCTTTACGCGGCATTCAAACCCAGTGGCAAAAAAATGATGTTTGTTTGATTCGAGGAGTTACGGGAAGTGGGAAGACACATCTGTACATACAATTGATCGCCGAGGTGATCCAGTCGGGCAAGCAGGTGTTGTATCTGCTGCCGGAGATCGCCCTTACCAGTCAGATCATTCGCCGATTGCAAAAGCATTTTGGAGGTGCTGTGGGTGTATATCATTCTCGTTTTTCCGGTAATGAGCGTGTGGAGATCTGGAAAGATGTGCTGTCCGGGAAGATTCGGGTGTTGCTCGGTGCCCGTTCCGCCTTGTTCTTGCCGTTTCAAGCACTCGGACTCATCGTGTGCGACGAAGAGCACGATGCCTCTTATAAACAACAAGATCCTGCCCCCCGCTATCATGCCCGCGATGCGGCCATCTACCTGGCGAGGCAGCATGGGGCAAAAGTGTTGTTGGGCAGTGCCACGCCTTCGTTGGAATCTTTTTATCTCTGCCAGCAAGGGAAATACGGATATGTGGAGTTGACCGAGCGGTTTGGTCGCGGCGAAATGCCCGCATTGCGTTTTGTAGACACCAGAGCCATCTTGAAGGAGGACCGAACCCGTGTTTCACTCACCCCATTGTTGCTTAAAAAAATCAAAGAGTCCCTCGAGCGAAAACGTCAAGTAATATTATTTCAGAACAGACGCGGCTATTCCCCTTATCAAATCTGTACCGTTTGTGGTTGGATCCCCCGCTGCGCGCATTGCGATGTTTCTTTGACATTTCATAAGAAGAACAATCAATTACGCTGTCATTATTGCGGTACGCAATATCCCTTGGTGAACCGTTGTACAGATTGCGGAAATCCACGATTTGGTCAACGAAATTTCG
>JBDKIP010000168.1:0-3949 GCA_039797015.1 Bacteroidota bacterium | reverse complement strand
TGGTGTAGGGCTTGGAAAAGTCGGGTCGTTGCAGGCCAACCGGGTTCGTACGGGTATTTGGCAAACGCTGCTCTCCGTACCAGTGCAGGTTCATATCAACATGATACCGGTTTGAAAGGGGCTTGTAACTGATCGTGGAGAGGAACTTGTGTCTTGAATTGAAGGGAAGCAGTTGCTTCTGTCCGCCTACCGTTCTGTACACGTCCAAAAAATTATATCCAGCCTTCCATTCTACTCGCTGGTAGAATTTGAGATTCAATTCCCCTTGAAATCCATTGCTTCTGCTGATGCCTCGGAAATTTTGGATGATGGCTTTGGTGGGGTCAGTATCGTAATCGGGAAAGATCTGATTTTGAAAAGCTGTGCGGTAATAGTCAAGACTGATGTAGCCGGAGAGGTTATCATCGTTTGATTCAAATTTCTGCGTCAGGTTGATCCCCATATTTAATGCTTTTTCGGGATCCAATGCTTGGGCAAATACGATGTCGCGTGAGCTGATGAGCAGTCCGATGTTTTCCGAGAAAAGGTTGACGGTGCGCCAGCCCAATCCGATGTTGGCCCGAAGAATGGTCTTGGGGCGGATATCGTACTTCACCAAGGTGCGCGGGGTGAATTGAAAACCGAATTGATTGTGTCGGTCGCCGCGCACACCGGCGATCCAGGTGAGTTTATCCTTGGCGAATCGCATGGTGTTTTCGGCGAATACGCCTGGAATGTTTTCTAGACGATTGTAGTTGCCGGCATATGTTCGTCCCAACGTGGTGGTCGTGAAACCGATCTGTTCTTGGAGGTTGAGGTGACGGAAGCTGATGCCGGTTTTCAGCTCATGTGTACCGTAGGTGCGCTCGTATTGAAGGTTGCCATAGAGATTTGTTTGGCGGGCGGTGTAGCGGACCGTCCCGAAATAGGCGCGTTGTTGCTGATTGAACGTGGAAAAGAACAGCACCAGGTTCTCTTTTTCGTTGAATCGATAATTGGTCTTGGTCCATCCTTCGGTTTGATCGATGTTGACGCTTTGTCCGTATACCGTATTGCTCCCTTTATCGAGCGTGGGGTTGAAGCGGGTTTGTCCCCCGATGCGTTGTTCATTGAGATAACGAATTCCGATGCGGCTGCCCCATCCCATTTCATTTTCGTATCCGTATTTCCATTTGTTGGAGATCATGTATCGGGTGAGCAGGGGCAGGTCGAGGAAATCATCCTGGTCCCGATCGATCTTATTTGCGGGTTGCACGGTATGGAATGCGGTTAGGTTGCTCCATTTTCCTTTTTGGAAGGCATAGTTGGCATTCAGGTGTTTCTCCTGAAAATTGTTCATGTATGCATTGAGCAGGAGTCTGTCGGTTTGATCGGGGTCTTTGGTTTCGACGTTGATCTGTCCGCTCATCGACTCAAATCCTTGCAAAACGCTGTTGGCGCCTTTGGCGACGTAGATATTGTCGACCAGTGTGCCGGGAATGCTGCTGATGCCGTAGGTGTAGGTCAATCCCTGAATCATCGGGAACCCGTCAATCAGGATCTGGTTATATACGCCGGAGAGTCCCAGAATTCGCAGTTCCTTCGAGTTGACGATGACGTTGGTGGTTTGGGGTTGTACAGTGGTTTGTGTTTCGAAGCAACCGGCCAGGTCGCAGCAGGCGGCTTTTTTTAATTCGGTTTGGGTGATCTGTTCGGTCTTTATGGCGCTCTTATCGGATATGATCACACCGGGTTGCCGGGGTTGTACGATGACTTCTCCGAGCGTTTTGGGTTTCAGGGTGTCTGCAGCAGGTGGGTTGTAAACGTTTGTAACCTTGCTGTTGACGGCTTGAGCTCCCAGCATACCGGGTATGAGCAGAATGTGCAGCAGGAAGTTTTTTTTCACAGTTTCGTCTATGGGTGCGTGTACATATTATCCGTGGTGCCACCCGGTTGCAGTGCCGATGGATTGTAGCAAATTTAATCCAAGAATAGGTAGGGTTCATCTAATTTAGACCCGTGCTATGGGTTTATTAAATGGGTATCTCTTTTTCGTACCTTGAATGCCTATGCTGAAAACCTGTTTTTCTAATTGATCACGATAGATAATTCTCATATGTCTAAGCGGCTTCTGTTATTATTTTTTTTCTCCGGGATTTCTGCCATCATCTACCAGGTTGTGTGGCAGCGGGTCTTGTTTGCCAGTTTCGGTACGAATGTGGAGGCCGTGACCATCATCGTTTCTGTTTTTATGTTTGGGCTGGGGGTCGGGTCACTTTTTGGCGGTCGCTTAGCGGATGCCTCCGCGCATAGCCTGATCCGTTATTTTGTTGCGTTTGAGGTCTCGATCGGGGTATTTGGCTTAATCAGTCTGCGATTGATTGAGCAGGTGAGTCAATTCACCTTGGAATTAGGATCGGCCTGGTTGCCATTGGTCGTATTTGGCATCTTATTCATTCCTACATTGGCGATGGGAGCAACGTTGCCGGTTCTGGTTTCTTATCTGGTAAAAGAGCGTCGATCGGTAGGAGATACGGTTTCTCATCTCTATTATATCAATACGCTTGGATCGGCTTTGGGAAGTATATTGACGGTGACACTGCTGTTTACGTTTGGGACGCTTCCTTTTGCGATCTATACTGCTGTTGCGATCAATTTCCTAATTGCGGGACTGACCTATTTTGGGATACAAAAACCATCCGGGGTATGAATATTCGTTTAGCTATATTGATCTCCTGCATCGTCGGTTTTGTAAGTATCAGTATGGAGATCATTTGGTTTTCTGTTGTCGGCTTTGTGTCGCAGGGGCACGCCGGTATTTTTGGATTGGTGCTTAGTTTGGTACTCTTGGGCATTGCCGGGAGTACGCGATACATCAACAAGCGCATGGATCGGTTCGAAGGGGTAGAGGCCTCTCAATTGATCATTCGATTGTTGTGGTGGGCAGGTTGCGTTAATCTCATTGGCTTGCCACTCACGGCGGCGTTGATGACGGTTCATGTGGCATTTGCTGGTTTGATACTTGTTAACATCATTCTCGTCTCTGGTTTCTTAGGCTGTATTTTTCCTTTGTTGTGTCACATCACCATCCAGGCAGTTGATGATCGGGTTGGCCGAAAAACATCTTGGATCTATGCCGCAAACATCATTGGAGCCACGACCGGCCCCTTGCTGACCGGCTATATATTGATGGATCATCTAACGGTGCAGCAGATCATCGTTTCTTTTTGCATCATTCCTGTATTGCTAGCTCTATTGTTGAGTGTGTTTCTGGAACTGCGACAGGGGCAGCGGAGACGTGCGATCCTCCTCTCGCTCTCCATTCTCATCTTGGCGTCATTATCCCCCTTCGTTTTGTATGAGCGGTTTTGGGAGAAGCTGCGGTTCGCAGAGAAATTTGGTCCGGATAAACAATTTAAGTACCTCGTACAGGATAAAAGTGGCATCATAGCCGTGGCATCGACGCCGGCGGGAGATGTGTTTTACGGGGGTGGTGCTTACGATGGTGCCATCAATACGGATCCTTCCGATGAATCCAATTTGATCTCCAGGGCATACATGACGGCGGCCCTGCATCCGGCTCCCAAAAAAGTATTGATGATCGGGCTGAGTACGGGATCTTGGGCGAAGGTGATCGCAGATCATGCCGGAGTAGAATCGTTTACCATTGTGGAAATCAGTACGGGTTATTTGGATCTGGTGCGCCGCTATCCGGAGGTTTCCGGCATTCTGTCGGATAAGCGGGTTAAGATCATCATCGATGATGGAAGACGTTGGCTGAAATTGAATCGAGAGGAAAAGTTCGATCTCATTGTTATGAACACCTCTTTTCATTGGCGAGAGCACATAACCAATCTACTTTCTTTTGAGTTTCTTTCACTTTGCAAGCAGCATCTGAATACCGGAGGCGTCATGTATTGGAATACGACCTCGAATCCGGTTGTAGTCAACACCGCATGTCAGGCTTTTAAACATGTGACAACCTATCTCA
>JBDKIP010000167.1:0-3029 GCA_039797015.1 Bacteroidota bacterium | reverse complement strand
TTTCACCGCCCCCGATCACACAAACCTCTTTCACGTCAAACCCCTGAGCCAGTTCCAATGCTTCCATCGAACTTCCGGCGCAGTACACTCCTTCCGGTTTGAAGTCAGCGCGGCGGGTGATCACAATGTTTTGTCTGCCGGGTAGCGGTTTTCCAAGCGATTCGAATGTTTTGCGTCCCATGATGATCGGCAACCCCCAAGTGACGTTTTTAAAATGCTTTAAATCGGCCGGCAGATGCCAAGGCATTTTTCCTTGATATCCGATGACTCCGTTGCGCGCGGCTGCTACCACCAATGAAATTCTCATGCTATAAGTTTATACGGCCACTGGCGCCTTTATACCGGGGTGACATTGATAATTTTCGAGCGTAAAATCATCAAAAGAAAAAGAGAAGATGTCGGCAACGGCTGGATTCAACCGCATCGTGGGCAACGGAAACGGGGCACGGGACAACTGCGTATTCACTTGCTCAAAATGGTTGGTGTAAATGTGTGCATCCCCAAACGTGTGTACAAAGTCGCCTGGTTTCAACCCGCAGACCTGTGCGATCATCAAGGTCAACAATGCATACGAGGCGATGTTAAAGGGCACACCCAGAAATACATCCGCGCTGCGCTGATAAAGCTGACAGCTTAATTTCCCATCGGCTACATAAAATTGAAAGAGAGTATGACAAGGCATGAGGGCCATCTCGGGAAGATCGGCCACATTCCAAGCGCTCACGATCAAGCGACGGCTGTCGGGTGTGCGTTTGATCTGATCGATGAGTTCCTTGATTTGATCCACCACCTTACCGCCCTTTCCTTCCCAGCTACGCCATTGTTTTCCGTACACCGGACCCAAATCACCGGTAGCACTTGCCCACTCATTCCAGATGGAAACGCCGATTTCCTTCAAATAGGCAATGTTGGTCTCTCCCTTCAAAAACCAAAGAAGTTCGTGAATGATGCTTTTCACGTGAACCTTCTTGGTGGTTACTAACGGAAAACCTGCTTGCAGGTCGAATCGCATCTGATATCCAAAAACACTCCGTGTTCCGGTACCCGTACGATCGGATTTATCGACCCCGTTTTGCAGAATGTGTTGCAATAAATCGTGATACGCTTGCATGCAAGCAAGTTAACCAATCCGCTGCCGAATGAGGAATACATGCCTCCCAATGTTGGGAAACTGTGGATACTGATCAGGACCGGCCGCGGCGACGAGATTTCTCCATCTGCAACAGCTTCAACTCCCGGCCGGTTTGGCCGCGTACCGAAGTGTTCTCCTGTGCCCTTCGCATCAAATAGGGAATCACGTCCCGGATGGGACCAAACGGCAAATATTTACTGACCGAACATCCCGCTTTCGCAAGGTTAAAGGTGATGTTGTCACTCATGCCATACAATTGGCTCCAGTGTATGTGCGGATGATCGATGGGATGATTCAATTCGCCCAACAGCTTCACAGCATACAAACTGCTGGATTCGTTGTGGGAGGCTACCATGACAAAGATCCGATCCAGGTGTTCCACACAAAATGCGAGGGCTGCATCATAGTCCTTGTCGGACGAAAATTTATCCGGTTGTATGGGTGACAAGTACCCAAACTTTTTGGCACGCGCCCGCTCTTTTTCCATGTACGCACCCCGTACCAACTTGGCTCCGAGGTAATAGTCGCCTTCCAAACTCCATTTGTAATTGTCCATCAAAAAACTCAACCGGTCGTGCCGATAAAGTTGATACGTATTGAACACCACCACTCCTTCCCGGTTATAGGCAGACATGAGCTCCACCGCCAACGCATCAATGGGATCCTGTATCCAAGACTCTTCCGCATCGATGAGAATTCCTATTTTTTTTGTAGCCCCTGTCTGTGCAATGCTCCGCATGCGGGCAACGACCCTGGACCACTCCGCGGTTTCCTCAGCGCTCAAAGCAGCGAGGGATGCCGAATATTTCTCCAAAAGCGTCCCTGGCGACTGTTGCATCCCAGCATGCAATTTTTCCAGCAACGCGAAACGAGCCATGCCCGTAACCTTGATGCTGATGAAGGGAATGTTGGGACACGTGGCGGCATGCTCAATCACCCGGATGAATTCATTTTTTGCCTGATCGAAATTCTCCTCCCCCTCCATTCCTTCAACTCCATAGTCGAGGATAACCTTGACACCAAAACCATTGAGCGAATCGGAAACGCTTCTGGACTCAGATAAGCTCTCTCCACCCACAAACTGACTGAAAATCGTTTTGCGAAGCAGCGAAAGAATCGGAAACCCCTTTTCAACCATCCAAGGGGTGATGCGTGTGCCGATCTGGACCAAGGCCGACCACGACATCAAGTGAAACAAAAAATAGGATTGCTTCAGTTCTTGATCCGTTCGATGGGCAAAGGCTATTTGCGTATCATCAAATTTGATGGGTGGGATCGGCGTTGGCATGTTTGGGCAAGTCGAAAGATGCAAAGTTAATCATTGCCCCCCAACCCATCAGATCGCCTGGTGATTGAACGGCTGCAGGACCATTTCACTCACGACGCCCGAAGCCGGCTGCTGGCAGAGAAACCAAATCGCTTTGGCCGCTTCCTCGGCAACGATCATTTTATCCCGTTGCACCCGAAGGTCGATGCCATCCCAAAACGGTGAGTCGACCCCGCCCAAATAGATCAGGGTAAAACGGATTTGCGTACGCTTGCATTCCTCCCGCAAACTTTGCAACATGCCCACCAACCCATATTTGCTGGCACTGTAGGCAGCCGCACCCGCCATGGGCACTTTCCCGAGCACACCCGGAATGTGTATGACCAATCCCTTACCTGCTTGCTTCATGTAGGGCAGAAATGATTTCATCAGCCGGAATGGGGCAGTAAGATTCACCTCCAGCGTCTTGGAAAATTCTTCAACACTCAGTTGCTCAAGTGGCTTGATGATGCCTATGCCGGATGCATTGACCATCACGTCCAATGTGGAGAAAACCGACATGTACGCTTGAAGAAGGGAATCGATGCTGGCAGCATCCGTCAAATCCACCACTGCGGTTTGAGTCGAAGG
>JBDKIP010000166.1:0-3023 GCA_039797015.1 Bacteroidota bacterium | reverse complement strand
GTCAATCCTTCATTTTTAACGCAACAGTTATCCCCCAAGCCCGCTATTTTTGTATGCCTGCCAGACCACCGTCTCCCGACTGTCAATGGCATCCGTAAAACCGGAAAAACATTAATCTGATCCGATCATGACATTTAAAAAAGCGAACAACCTCACCGGATGGATCGTATTCTCCATCGCCCTGATCACGTATTACCTGACCCGGGAAGCCAGAGGAAGCCTGTGGGACTGCGGCGAATTCGTATCCTGTGCCGCCAAATTGGAGCTTCCTCACCCACCCGGTGCGCCTCTTTTCACCTTGCTCGGAAGATTCTTCATCATTCTGTTTGGCGACCGCCCCGACACCATCGCCAGTGCCGTCAATTTCATGAGCGCCTTGGCCAGTGCGGGAACCATCCTCTTTCTCTTCTGGACCATCACCCATTTCGCCGGAAGACTGGTTCGAAATGAAAATCATACCATCGAAACAGGTCATTGGTGGACGGTTCTCGGTGCAGGCACCGTAGGCGCGTTGGCCTATACCTTCAGTGATTCTTTTTGGTACAGCGCCGTAGAAGGGGAAGTGTATGCCCTGTCATCCTTTTTTACCGCTTTGGTTTTTTGGGCCATCCTGAAATGGGAACAAGCCGATGAGCGCGCCGGAAACGATGCCCAGGCTCGCTTGCAAAGCGATCGCTGGATCGTATTGCTGTTTTTTATGATGGGACTATCCATCGGCGTTCACTTGTTGAATCTGTTGACCATCCCCGCCATTGTGATGGTGTATTACTATCGCCGTTTCACCTTTAGCCTCAAGGGAGCCATCTATGCTTTTCTCATTGGCTGTGCCATCACCGGCATCGTGCAGGTGGGCGTAATCCAATACTCCATGAAAGCTGCCGGATTGTTTGACGTGTTTTTTGTCAACGACCTGGGACTTCCTTTCTTCAGCGGATTCGCTTTTTACTTCATTTTATTGGCCGGACTGATCGCTTGGGCATTGGGATTCCAATCCACCTCCTTCAAACGAAACCAAGTGATCGGCTGGTTCATTGGCTTCTTATTCCTGACCCTCCTCCCCTTCATCATCGTTCCGGGAGAAGGATGGAAGATCCTTTCCCTGCTGCTCGTATTGGGACTGGCCATCTTCCTCGGCATGAAGATTCGCACCGGCGCACTTGCTTCGTTGCGACTAGGCCTTTGGTGCTTTGCCTTCATGATGCTGGGATATTTCATGTATTTCACCACCCTGATCCGCTCCAACGCCAACCCCCCGATCGACATGAACAATGTCGACAATCCAATCAGCCTTGTCGAGTACCTGAGCCGTGAACAATACGGAAGTGCCCCGCTTGTATACGGACCACATTTTGCCGTCACACAGGATGATGTTGATCCAAATGACCCCTACATCAAAAACCCGATGCGCTATGCACGTCAGGGAGACAAATACATCCAGGTGGATGGCGGTGTAGAGTACAATTTCAACGCTGAATCCAAAATGCTTTTCCCCCGATTGTGGGACAGCAACAATGACCAAGGACATGCCGATTTCTATGCCAGCTGGCTCGGATTGGGTCAAGATCCACAAACACAGAAATTTGAAGCCCCCACCTTTGGCGACAACTTGAATTTCTTCTTCAGCTATCAGATGAGTTTCATGTATTGGCGTTATTTCCTTTGGAATTTCAGCGGTAAACAAAACGACGTACAAGGACTCGGCAATTACCGCGACGGCAATTGGATCACCGGCATTTCATTTGCCGACAACAAACGGCTGGGCGAACAAACAAAACTTCCCCAAAGCCTTCAGAAAAACCAAGCAAACAACAAGCTGTATCTGTTGCCGTTCGTATTGGGCATTCTGGGTTTCATCTATCAATACCTGAACAACAAAAAAGATTGGATCGTCAGTGCCTTGCTTTTCTTCTTTACGGGCATCGCGATCGTACTCTACCTGAATCAACCCGGCAATCAGCCGCGTGAGCGAGACTATGCATACGTAGGTTCTTTCTATGCATTCGCCATCTGGATTGGCTTGTCGATCGTCGCATTGGTTCAAATGGCACGCAGCCAAAAAATTCAGGCATCGCTGAAACCTGTCCTGATCAATGGCGCCACTGCCAGCTTCCTCATCATTTTCATGAGTTGCTTTCCTGGCCCAGGCACAACCGCCCTTTTGATGGGTGCCGTTGCTGCTGCCATTTTTGTTGCTGTAACCGTCGCGGGTGTTTTCATCAGCCGCATCGTTTCCGCAAATGGCTCAAAATTGATCCCTGCAGCTGCCATGGCAACCCTCCTCGGATTGGGAGTACCTGCCCTGATGGCACAACAGGAATGGGATGACCATGACCGCAGCCAAAAAACAACTGCACCCGACCTCGGACGGGATTATCTGGAGAGCTGTCCGCCAAACTCCATTCTCTTCTCCTTTGGCGACAACGATACCTATTCCCTCTGGTATGCCCAGGAAGTGGAAGGAGTACGCACCGATGTGCGTGTGGTCAACACGAGTCTTTTACAGAGCGATTATTACATCAACCAGCTTCGATACAAGGCCAACGACTCAGATTCGGTGGATGTGATCTTCCGTCCCGACCAGATCGCCGGGTTGAATCTGTACATGGTCGATTATGCACCACGTCCCGAGATCTCCCCTGCGCAATATTATTTCCTGGAGGACATCCTCCGTTTGTATGTGGGCACGGATGATCCGGGTAAAATGGACAACAGCAGTGGCAGAAGTGGCCGCCCCCAACCAATCCTGCCCACGCGAAATTTGTCGATCCCGGTTGACAAGAATCTCGTTCGCAATTCCGGATGGGTCAATCCGGAGGACAGCATCCTAAGCGAAGTAAAATTCACCATCCCCGGCGAGCGCGTCGCTTTGTCAAGAAGCGACCTCACTATCCTGAGTGTAGTGGCCACCACCAAATGGAGACGACCAATCTGTTTCACCTCACCCTATGGAAAATTCGGATGGGGCCCCTACTACAGAAAGAACGGATTGGTTTATCAACTGACACCGGTCGACAATCAATTTA
>JBDKIP010000165.1:0-2818 GCA_039797015.1 Bacteroidota bacterium | reverse complement strand
CGAGACATCCAGGATCATCATCACGAGAAAGCCGGCGATGAATCCCAACACGGACCGGTCGGTATACTTGTCGCGCTGCGTTTCGGGGATCACCTCCTCGATGACCACAAAGATCATGGCGCCGGCAGCAAAAGCAAGGGCAAAGGGAAGAAGCGGCTCTATGTAGATTACAGCGATCGCACCAATGACGCCCGCAACGGGCTCTACGATCGCGGATAGTTGTCCGTACCAAAAACTTTTCAGGCGGCTCACGCCCTGTCTGCGTAGAGGCATGGACACGGCAATGCCCTCCGGGAAATTTTGGATGGCGATCCCAATGGCCAGCGTGATGGCACTGGCATAGCTGGCGTGTTCAATGCCCAGATAGGCGGCCCCGAACAATACGCCCACCGCCAACCCCTCCGGGATGTTATGGAGCGTGATGGCGAGGATCAGTAAGGTAGTCCGGTGCAAATTGCTGTTGACCCCTTCTTTCTCCTCGATGCCAAAATTCAGGTGTAGGTGCGGCGTATAGCGATCCAGAAAAAAAATAAACAAGGAGCCCATCGCAAATCCTACGGCGGCCGGCATCCAGCTCCAGCCCGGATACAGGCGTTCTGAGATCTCAATGGAAGGGGCCAGCAACGACCAAAAGCTTGCCGCGATCATTACCCCCCCCGTAAATCCCAACATCGGGTCCAGCACCGAACGGTGCATCGTCCGAAAGAAGAAAACCATTGAGGCGCCCAGCGCCGTGACCAGCCAGGTAAACGTGGTGGCAAGCAAGGCTGACCATACCGGGCCGATCTGTTGACTCAGATCCAATAGTTTTTCCATCATGGTGTAAATTTAAACTGAGACGTATCAGTCTTCCAAAAGGTGCCTTTTCGAGTAACGGAAAATATCCCTGCCTAACTTTATTCAGAGGTTATGCACATGTGCCTGAACCGCATGCATCAACAGTTTGCCGGAATCCACCTATCTTGCGACTTCGTGTAAAAATAACACATTATGGCCTTTCATGATTTTGCTGTCCCTTACGAGTCCGATGCCCGTTATGCAAAGCGGGTGGCTTATTTCTCCATGGAATTTGCGATCCACCAACCGTTGAAAATCTATAGCGGTGGATTGGGCTTTCTGGCGGGTTCTCATTTGCGGAGTGCTTATGAGCTCAAACAGAACCTGATCGGAATTGGCATTTTATGGAAGTATGGGTATTACGACCAGGAGCGGAATCAGGACCAAACCCTGAATGTGGCCTGGAACGAGAAACAATACAGCTTTCTGGAGGACACGGGCATCAAATTTCAGATCACCATCCACGAACACCCGGTTTGGGTGAAGGCCCTGTATCTCAATCCGGAGACCTTCAAATCGGCCCCGTTGTTTTTGTTGAGCACGGATCTTCCCGAAAATGATTACGTCTCTCAAACCATTACGCATCGTTTGTACGATGCCAATGTGGCCACCAAAGTTGCCCAATTCATTCTCCTCGGAGTGGGTGGGGCCAAGCTCGTCGATCTGTTGAATTTTCAGCCCGAACGATATCACTTGAACGAAGCACATGGATTGTCGGCAGCCTTTTATCTCTACCAGAAATTCAATAAGCAGCTCTCCGAAGTGACCAAACGTCTGGTGTTCACCACGCATACACCGGAAGAGGCAGGGAATGAGAAACATGATATTTACCTCTGTCACAAGATGAGTTATTTCTGTGGGTTGAGCATTGAGGAGGTAAAGGCATTATACAAGCACGACAGCGATGATTTCAACCACTCGCTGGCAGCGCTTCGATTTGCGCGGATCGCCAATGGCGTTTCTCGTTTGCATGGGGAAGTGTCCAGAGCCATGTGGGGCAAGCACCAGAGCATCTGTCCGATTGTGTCCATTACCAATGCGCAAAACTGGCGGTATTGGGCCGATAAGCAATTGTATCGGTTCATGGAGGCTGGCGATCATTTCGGATTGGACGATCGGAAGAAATATTTAAAGAAGCGAGCCTTTGAGATCGTGGCCGACCAAACCGGTAAGCTTTTCAATCCCGATGTATTCACGATCGTGTGGGCTCGCCGATTTGCCGGCTACAAGCGTGCCGGTTTGCTGACTAGAGATGAAAAGCGATTTGCACACCTGTTGGGCAATTCCAAATACCCCGTACAGATCATTTGGGCCGGGAAGCCTTATCCGGTCGATCACCCGGCGATCAGTGAATTCAATGAACTCGTGCACATCAGCCGACAATACAAAAACATGGCTGTTCTGATCGGCTATGAGTTGACCCTCTCAAAGCGGATGAAACAAGCCGCTGATTGTTGGCTCAACAACCCGCGAGTGCCCAGAGAGGCATCCGGTACCAGCGGCATGACGGCTTGCATGAACGGTGCAGTGAATTTTTCAACCGATGATGGATGGATTCCGGAGTTCATCAATCACGGGCACAACGGATTTGTGGTGCCCAAGGCCGATTATGACAACATGCATGTACAGGAACAAGACGACTACGACCTGTACAAGATCTACGACATTCTTGAAAATCAGATCCTGCCGCTCTACTATGAGAATTACGGAGTGTGGAGAGAGATCATCAAAAACGGAATGCGGGACGTGCGCTATCAATTTGAGAGCAACCGGATGGCACACGAGTACTACGATCTGTTGTACAAATAAAACGAGGCATTAATTCCACCGGTTGTACGGGAGCGTAGCATCAAAGAAGCCGGCCAGTTTTTCGAGCAGACGCTCCACGAGTGCATCTGGGCAAGAGGCACCACTGGTGATCAATATTTTCACGGGACGATCCCTAGGCATGAAATTCTCTGTCCAATACTCTTCGCCCTTG
>JBDKIP010000164.1:0-3078 GCA_039797015.1 Bacteroidota bacterium | reverse complement strand
GCAAATATTTTACTACCTACAGCAACCTCACCAGTGTATCTGTAAGCAAAGGCGGTAGCGTAAAAACCGGACAGATCATCGGAAAAACCGGAAGAAGCGAAGAAGGGGATGGCGGACAAGTGGATCTCATCCTCATGATGGAAACCAAGAACATCGACCCGAAACCTTGGTTGCGGAAATAAAAGAATCAAATACTTCTTTCAATCGGAGCGGAACGGGGGGCTACTTTATTGTATAGCGCTTCATAAATCGGTAAGATCCTGTTGAGATCAAATGCAGCTGCCTGTGTTCTGGCGGCTTCACGGAAACGCATCAACATCGCTTCATCTTTCAGCAATTCTATGGCATGCATGCTCATGTTGGCGACATCTCCCACTGAACAGGTAAAGCCGGTTTGTCCGTGAATGTTGATCTCACCCAAACCACCTGCATCTGTACTGATTACCGGTACTCCGGCAGCCATTGCTTCCAACGCAGCCAGTCCGAAACTCTCGTATTCGGAAGTGAGTAAGAAAAGATCGGCAATCGAAAGGATGTCCTCTATCTGATCTTGTTTGCCTACAAAGCGAACACAATCAAATACACCTAGCTCACGACTCAACTCCTCTGCCGTGCTGCGCTCGGGTCCGTCGCCAATGAATAATAGTTTGGCCGGCACTTCCGCGCGTACCGCAGCAAAAATTCGTACTACATCCGGTATGCGTTTGATCTTTCTGAAATTGGAGGCATGCACCAAGATTTTTTCTCCCTTCGGTGCCAGTACCTGTCGAAAGGCGTCGATCGGTTTGCGACGGAATCGGGCGGTATCCACAAAGTTGTGGATCACCTCGATCGGTTTCTCGATCTTGAAATGATTCAATGTTTCCTGACGAAGGTTTTCAGAAACGGCCGTAATCGCATCACTTTGGTTGATGGAAAAGGTGACGACGGGCTCATAGGTTTTGTCCCGGCCAACCAGCGTAATGTCCGTTCCATGCAACGTGGTGATCACGGGAATGTCTTTTCCTTCGGTCCGCAAGATCTGTTTCGCCATGTAAGCAGCCGACGCATGGGGGATCGCATAGTGTACATGCAGCAGATCCAATTCGTGGTTGCGGATCACATCCACCAACGTACTGGCCAAGGCAGTTTCGTAGGGCGGATAGTCGAACAGCGGATAGGTGGGTACCTGTACTTCGTGATAAAACAAGTTTGGCAAGAACTCTGTTAACCGAACCGGTTGTTGATAGGTGATGAAATGAACGGCATGACCTTCTTGGGCCAAGGCCTTGCCAAGCTCTGTGGCCAGAACCCCCGATCCACCGAAGGTGGGATAGCAAACGATTCCTATACGCATGTTCCGTTAACAATCAAAGGGGCATAAAGTTAGCCTTTTCCTTCCGCCGCTCCATTTCTTATCTTTAGCTGAAAAACGCACATGAAGCGCCTCCTTGCGATTTTTACGCTCTTTTTGTCCCTTGCATCTTCAGCGCAATCGGATTCTGCCCTGATTCGAAGTCTTGCAAATGAGATTCTTACGAACGGGAACGCATATGAAAATCTGCGCGTACTGACCAAGAACATTGGCGGAAGATTGGCCGGGTCGCAACAAATGTACCAGGCGGAGGAATGGGGATTCAAGGCCTTGCAAACGGCGGGGTCGGACAATACCTGGAAGCAAGCCTGTATGGTGCCCCATTGGGTGCGTGGTGGTACAGACCAGGCTCAGGCCATTTCATCCGAGGGCAAACGGAAACTGGATGTGGTTGCGTTGGGCAATAGCATCGGGACCGGTAAAAAAGGGCTAAAAAGCGAGGTATTGATGGTCCGCTCTTTCGAGGAGCTCGAAGCCAAAAAAGATCAACTGTCGGGCAAGATCGTTTTCTATAATTATCCATTCAATAATACGATGGTCCGCACCTTCGAAGCTTATGGAGATGCCAGCAAGTATCGCGGACAAGGCCCCTCTCGAGCAGCCAAGTATGGCGCCGTTGGTGTGATCGTGCGCAGCATGAGTCACAGCACCGACAATCACCCACACACCGGCTCTACGCGATACGATTCGGTCTATAACAAAATTCCGGCCGTTGCAATCGGTTTGCAGGATGCCAACTGGTTGGCACAACAAATCGAAACTTCATCGGTGCAAGTGTCGATGAAAACACTAGGCGCTTTTCTGCCCGATGTACAAGGACACAATATCATCGGTGAATTGAAGGGGACTGAATTCCCGGATGAGATCATTACCGTGGGAGGCCACCTCGATAGCTGGGACAATTGCGAAGGCGCACACGACGACGGTGCCGGATGCGTACAAACCATTGAGATCCTGCGCGCGTTCAAAGCGATCGGCTATCAACCCAAACGCACCATTCGATTCGTGTTGTTCGCCAACGAAGAGAATGGATTGCGTGGAGGAAACAAATATGCAGAGGAAGCGAAAACGAAAGGAGAAAAACACATTTTCGCCTTGGAGTCTGATGCCGGAGCATTCACGCCCCGCGGTTTTGGATTTACGATGACGGACGCGCAATTCCAAAAGATCAACAACTGGCGTTCCTTGATCGCACCCTATGGGTGCAGCGAATTTTCAAAAGGAGGAGGAGGCGCAGACATCGGTCCGCTGAACCGAACCTTCCAAACACCGGTAGCCGGACTTCAACCCGATTCTCAACGCTACTTCGATTATCATCATGCCCGCAACGATACATTCGAAGCCGTCAATAAACGTGAACTGGAACTGGGTGTCGTGAATATGGCAGCATTGATCTTCCTGGTGGATAAATATGGCCTCTAACGAATGCGGATCAACTTTTTGGTCGCTACTTGCCCCTTTCCACGCAGTCGAATGAAGTAGCATCCATTCGAGGGAAGTTCCTCGATTTGTGAGAGGGACTGTGCGCCTGAGATCGATTGCGATCGTAGCAGCTTGCCCTGCACATCATAGATTTCTAATAGAGAGAATATACGTGGCGGATAGGAAAGACGATAGGGCCCTGGACCAGGGTTGGGGCTCAATACCACTTCTGAACTGCGATCGACCGGAGCCGGAAGGGCAGTTGTGATCGATCCGGTTTTGTTGATCACCCAATTGTTGGG
>JBDKIP010000163.1:0-8547 GCA_039797015.1 Bacteroidota bacterium | reverse complement strand
AATTGCTCGAACAGATCATCAAATCCACCTCCTCCTCTGGATCGAGGCAGCTGATTGGTAATGCGTTTGGCCGGTGTCTTGGTTTTGATGTGTACCACGGCTTGTACCGCTGTTTGAGCCGCTTTTGTAAAATCTACCGAGGTAGATGCATTTTGAGCGGCATTTTCCAAAAAGCCGGCATAGTTGGCGGGTATCTTTTCCGCACCCAGCTCAAATCGTGGGGAAGTGGATCGTCCACTGAATTGATCGTACCCCCAGATGGTTGCCAAAGCAGTCGTGGCACTCAGGGCGGTCATGAACAGGATCTGTTTCCATTTCATAGGCTTCCGTTTTTCAATTGAAAGGGCAATTTAATTCTCAAATTCCCTTTGAAGGGAGGGGAGTCGTAGGTTTAACAATTTTTCAACGGCGTGGTTGAAGTGTTCGCAGAAAATCCAGGGTGTTCACTCCATCTGCATAATCCGACAAGTTGGGATATTGAGTCGTTCCAAAGGGTACCCCACCGGCACCGACCAAACATTGTATTTTCTCTTTCTGCTCGGCCAGCCGGGCATCGGTTTCTTCCCATCGATCATATTGGGTATAGTAGATCATTCCAATGGGCGCATAGAGCGAAGGGCGTTCCACGAATAAGGCGATCCCGTTGGTCATGTAGTATTCCTTATTCAGTATGCAGATCGCCAGCTGGTAGTCATAATTGTTTTTGAATTTATGGTGCTCGGCAACGTGCTGGAACGCTCCCCCGGATTCTAGCAGCGGTTGAAAATCATATCCTCTGGGGACAAACAGATGCGTAACGTTTCGACATCCCCGTCCGAAATACAGGTACATGTCTTTGCTCAGGCTTTTTAATTCGTCTGCGGATTCATCACCGGTCAGTCGTGCAACGGACGTACGGTTTTTTCGGATGATGTGTGGGTATTGCCCAAAGTAATATTCAAAGTAACGGGACGTGTTGTCACTGCCCGTGGCAATGTATGCATCTGCGCCATTGAGACGTTCACATACCTGGATGTAAGGAGAAAGGCGAGGTTCCCATTCCAATAAACGCGTACGAAGATGTTCGAATAGGATGCTGTCCTGTGCGGATAATTTGATGCGGGCATGATGACCTGCGATGAACGTGCACAACCAATCGTGGAACCCGACCAGGGGGAGGTTGCTGGCCATGACCAGTCCGATGGTCATGGGGGATTCCTGCTGGGGCGGTAGTTCCGCCTTGGCCCATTCAGTGAGTGGGGCGGGAGCCAGAAAGGATAGCGCTATGCGGTCGATCGAAAATTGTATGTTCTCGGGGGTGAACCAGGGATTCGCCGTACTTGCTTGCCGGATGGCTTCCTGCCAGGCCGGATCTGTTGACTGCATGTAATCGCCCAATTGCAGGGCCCAATCGATCCGTTCCGTCAGATTCATGTTGAATTACTTAGATTTGTAACACGAAATTAGTCATACCCCTTTTAATAAATTTTCCATCATGGCCATCAAGATTACCGATGAATGCATCAATTGCGGCGCCTGTGAGCCCGAGTGCCCAAACAACGCGATTTACGAGGGCGGAGTAGAGTGGGCCATTGCCGACGGAACTTCCGTGAAAGGTGCCTTCACCCTGATGAACGGGCAGCTCGTAGAGGCGTTGGCCAAACATGCCCCGATCGCGGTAGACACCTACTACATCACACCTAACAAGTGTACAGAATGCCAGGGCTTTCACGAGGAACCTCAGTGTGCCGCGGTTTGTCCGGTCGATTGCTGTGTGCCCGATGAATTGTATCAAGAGACGGTTGAGGAACTGCTGGCCAAAAAAGAGAAGCTTCACCTCTGATGAAACCTTGCATTGCGCTGGTGACCGGTGGTTATTCCGGGGAGTCGGTGATATCCTATCGAACCGCTGAAACGATATCGCAGCATTTGGATGCACAACGGTTTCAGATCTATCTGATCGATGTACGCAAAGATGGTTGGTGGCATGTCTTATCCGATGGCCGAAAGATACAGATCGACAAAAATGATTTTTCTCTCCACATAGATGGGGTGCACATTTGTTTTGATGCCGTTTTTGTGGCCATGCACGGCACACCCGGAGAGGATGGACGGTTGTTGGGCTATTTCGATATGCTCGGCATCCCATACACTTGCTGTCCCGCTGCCACCTCAACGGTTACCTTCAACAAATGGTATGCAACTTCCATCGCCGGTGCAGCGGGCATCCCGGTTGCCAAATCTATTTTGTTCGAAGCCGGTTGCGATCGAATACTGGCGGCCGAAACCATACGCGGCCAGCTCCGCTTTCCCGTTTTTGTGAAACCTAACAACGGAGGTTCAAGCATTGGCATGTCAAAACTCAAGGAGGCCACCGATCCGGTTGAGGCGTCGCTGGACAAGGCTTTTCAGGAGGATGAACAAGTTTTGGTAGAGGAAATGGTATCCGGACGAGAATTCACTGTTGGGGTATATAAAAATGAGCAGGGTGTTCAAGTACTGCCCATCACCGAGGTGGTAGCCGACGCCAACCAGCCTTTCTTTGACTTCGTTGCCAAATATCAAGGACAGTCAACAGAGATCACACCTGCTGAAATCTCCATGCACATGGCCGACAAATTGCGTGCGATGGCCAAAAAGATCTACACCGTTTTTGGATGTGCAGGGGTGGTTCGGATCGATTTCATTTATCAGGAAGCGCTGGACACACCATTCATGCTGGAGGTAAATACGATCCCCGGCCAAAGCAGTGCCAGCATCATTCCACAGCAGGTTCAGTCGGCCGGACGCTCTCTCCGCGAATTTTATACCCAGCTTTTGGAAACGGCCCTTTCCGTTCCATCATCCAACCGAAAATCTCTATGATGGACTGGCTATTCAAAAAGCCACTCTGGCTAAACCTCTTAATCGGCTTTGGGTTGGCTGTACTCCTCTTTTTTATCTGGTTGTTCTCACTCAACTGGTTTACCAAACATGGTCAATCGGTTGTAGTCCCAAGTGTTGTTGGATTGTCTTTTGATCAAGCCAAAACCCTGCTGGAGGGGCAGGGATTTGAGGTAGAGGTAGATGACTCCATCTATTCCCAAGCAGCGCCTCCCATGCACGTGCTGCGGCAATTGCCGGATTCTGCGGAAACCGTGAAATGGGGAAGGACCATCTTTCTGACGATCACCCGCGTGGTACCTCCTGAAGTGGTCATGCCGAGTTTGAAAGGTCAGAGTTTCCGAAACGCGGAATTGATCTTGAAAAGTTTGGATCTGCAAGTGGGGGATACGATTTACCGACAAGATTTCGCACGCAATGCCGTCTTGGATCAGTTGTACCGTGGAGCTTCCCTGGCGCCCGGCACCAACATCCGCAAAGGATCCAGGATCGATCTGGTGCTTGGAAATGGGGTTGGAGATGTTGAAATGATGGTGCCAGATCTCATTGGAAAGAGCTACCTGGATGCGCGCAGCCTGATCGAACAATTGGGACTTGGGTTGGGTGTACTGATGCTGAATGCGGATTTGACCGATACGTTAAGTGGTTTTGTGTGGAGACAGGAACCCACCCCGAACATGGGTGATTCGATCACGAATCGAATTCGTGCCGGACAATTGATCGATCTATGGCTAGGTGCCAACCCGCCCGCAAAAGACAGCCTTACCATACAACAATAAACGAACCAACGATGCGCACCATTACAGTAGATGCCTTGAAAGCCAGAATGGATGCAGGAGAAAAAATTCACCTGATCGACTGCAGAGAGCCACATGAATTTGAAGAATTCAATCTCGGAGGCATCTTGCTCCCCTTGGGGAAAATACAAGGAATGGAGATCGATCCCATTGAGGAATGGAAAGAAGCGGAGGTCATCCTTCATTGCCGCAGCGGACAACGGAGTTTGATGGCCGGACTTTTTTTGGAAGCCATTGGATTTAAAAATGTTGTCAACTTGGCCGGAGGCGTTCTTGCTTGGAAAGAAGCATACGGCGATGCCCGTCCCTGATTCAGAGTTCCAGCTGAAGTCCGATCATCGCGTTGATTCCAGCCATTGGGAAATAGAAATTTTCCGTGTTGGTTCTTCCTCCAAAAATATAACTGAACGTATATCCATTTGGTTCATACTTCGTGTTGGTCAAATTGTTGATTTGTGCAAGTATGCGCACGCTTTTCTCCTTTGGCAAGGACAAACGGTAGTCGATCGACAAATTTTGAATCCAATAGGGGTCAAGCGAGCGTGTGATGTTTGAGGTATTATCCAAATACTGTCTGCTTACGAATTGGCTGATCCACTGACATTCGAGTCCTTTGATCGGCGTCCAACTGAGGATGCCATTTGAAACCCACTCGGGGGACAATGCCAGCTGTGTATTGGGATACAGACGTGTTACCTGACCACCATTGTCGTAATCGTCGAGATACTCTGTAAAGTTTTTTACCCGGTTTCGGCTAAATGCAAGATTGCCGGCCAGTCGAATTTTTTTGTGAACATTCCAGCTGCCCTCCAATTCAATGCCCATCCGGTAGCTGTTTGGAATGTTCTGACGGGTATATGCGCCAACGTCGTTGATGGCGCCCGTCAAGATCAATTGATCGCGGTACGACATTCGGTAAAGGGTAGCCGACCATCGATGATCTTTCATTTTTCGGCCAACATTCATTTCCAGGTCAAGTAATTTTTCCGGTCGGGGTTGCTGTGAAAAACCGGCCTCAAAATCATCCCGATTCGGTTCTTTCTGTGCATATGCCAAGGAAATAAACCCCGACCAACTTTGATGCGCATAATTGATGCCGGCTTTGGGGTTGACGAATTGATAAACAGGGTGAAAACGGATCTGGGGATTGTTCCGAAATCCATTCAATCTGTACTCAACCCATCGGGTTTGCAGATCGGCGAATACCGACCAGTTTGGTTTCCAGTTCCATTGCCATTTCAAAAATTGATTCGCATCGTTTTTGTCTGCCGGCTGGTCGTACCAATTTTTAATCGCGGTGAGCCCCTCTTTGGCCCAAATCGGTTTGCCGAAATGATCACCAATGTAACGGCTGAGTGCACCGCCCCAGGTGAACGCAGAACGCCCCGTTTTCCATTGATAAGAAAAGGTGGTTCCGAAGAAATGATTGTCAAGCCATAGTTGCCTGATCAGATCGGTGGTGAAGGTTGTATCCGTACCATTTACCGGGTAGGGCATGCCGTATCGGGCATAGTCCTGGTCGGCCTTGTATTGTTCGTAATATCCTTTGCCCCTGGTATAAAAAAAAGCGATGGACAGCTGAGCCTTCTTTGCGGTGGTCCGATTAAAGAAGAGTTGCGTGTGGCTTTGTCGATAATTATCCGTTTCGTTTTCATAGGGCGATCCGGGTCGTTCCGTTCCGGCGTAATTGATGGTTCGGTTTCCAGCCTCCAGATCCGCTTGTGAAACGCCATACCAAGCTTGGTACGTTCTTTCCTTTCCGGCAAAATGAGTAACCCGCAAGGAGTAGTTTGGCTGAATGAATGCGGTGGATACATAATAGGAGGAGAGGAGACTGTTGGCACGATCGATGTACCCATTGCTGGCGATTTGTGACAACCGTACGTCGGTTGCAAATTTTCCTTGCAATCCGCTCTGGTAGAGCAGTGTATGTTTTCGGGAGTCGAACGATCCAAAACTGTTTTGAAAACTCAGCCGTTTGGTAGGGATGGCTTCGTGCGTACTGATGTTCAAGTTTGCACCAAAGGCGCCTGCGCCATTGGAAGAGGTGCCGACCCCTCTTTGCACCTGTATGCTTTGCGCCGTAGAGGCGAGGTCGGGTAAGTTGACAAAAAATATGCCTTGGCTTTCTGCATCATTGTAGGGTATGCCGTTGATGGTCATATTGATGCGGGTTGGATCCGTACCTCGGATGCGAATGCCGGTATATCCGATGCCATTGCCAGCGTCCGAGTGTACCACAACCCCTGGAAGTGTTGAAAGCAGAAAGGGTAGGTCCTGCCCCAAGTTTCGCTTTTCAATATCTGATTTACTGAGGTTGGTTTTTGCGAAGGGCGCCTCGTCTCCGGCACGGACAGCTTGTACCTCCACCGGGCTTAGTACATAAAAACTGTCTTTTTTCTCTGCTTGGGCCTGTGTGAAAAGTGGGGCGAAGATGAGCCACGTGAGTAGTCGATTTCCGTTCATCAAAATGGATTTATCGCTACCGGAATGCAGAGCAAGATTCCTTCTCCTCCCTTCGCAGGCATTATCCTGGACAGGTTCTACGGGTTTGATCTCAGCCGATGGTTCATCGCATCAGCACCCCGGAAGCGTGGTTTACACAAAAATACAATTGTAAAACAATGGCAAACTCATTTTGTTCAAGGGGGGGGATTCCCCTATCTTTGCACCGCGAAGTAGAGCAGCGGTAGCTCGTTGGGCTCATAACCCAAAGGTCGGGAGTTCGATCCTCCCCTTCGCAACTAGATCCGCCTCCGGGCGGATTTTTTCTTCCAACACACCCATCACATGAGATCCGGATTCATCAATTTCTTTGGTCGGCCCAACGCAGGCAAAAGCACATTGCTGAATTTTCTGATGGGGGAGAAACTGGCCATTGTATCCTCCAAGGTCCAAACGACCCGCCACCGGATCAAAGGCATTCTGACAGAAGATGATTTTCAGTTGGTTTTCTCGGATACGCCGGGGATCATTGATCCAAAATATCCCCTGCACCATCGAATGATGGAGGCCGTACGGTCTGCTTTGGAGGACGGTGATCTCGCGTTGCTCTTGGTGGATGTTACCAGTGATCTCTCCGAATCCGATCAGATTTTCTCTGGGCTGAAGTTGACCGCACCTGCCTGGGTCATGCTCACACAGGCAGACAAAGCATCGGCGGCAACCATCAAAGCCGCAATCCAATTTTTTGAGGCAAAATCTTATGCCCAAAAGATCATGCCCGTATCAGCCAAGCGTCCCGCAGATCGGAACACCTTGCTGACGGCCCTCGTACAGGCCATGCCGGAGGCACCTCCTTTTTTCCCGGGAGACGAGATCAGCGATGCACAAACCCGTTTCTTTGCATCGGAACTGATTCGGGAGAAGATTTTTGAATTGACCACTGACGAGATTCCCTACCACACCACCGTGATGGTGAGGGAATTTCAGGAGAAGACCACCCTCACAAAGATCGTCGCCGACATCATCGTGTACCGGGAAAGTCAAAAAGCCATTTTGATTGGTGAGCGCGGTTCGATGATCAAAAAGTTAGGCACGGCTGCCCGTCAGTCGATCGAGGAGTTTTTGGACAGAAAGGTTTTTTTGGAGCTGTTTGTGAAGGTGCGTCCAAAATGGAGGGAGAACGATCTGTTTTTGGATGAGTATGGGTATTGAGTGAAGTTTAAAGAGTTTAAGAAGTTTAAGTAGTTTAAATAGTTTATAGTTACAACCGAAGATCATGTCGTATACCGTTGCCATTGTGGGAAGACCGAATGTGGGAAAGAGCACCTTGTTCAATCGATTGCTTGAGCAGCGAAAAGCCATTGTGGATGATGTGAGCGGAGTCACCCGTGACCGGCAATATGGCATGGCCGATTGGAATGGAAAGACATTCAATGTGATCGATACGGGCGGATTTGTACACGGCAGCGAAGATGTGTTTGAAAAAGAGATCGCCAAGCAAGTGCTGATCGCCGTAGAGGAATCCAGTGCGATTCTCTTTGTGGTTGATGCCACGACCGGACTGACAGAATTGGATGACGCGATGGCGCGGGTATTGAGAAAAAGTCCCAAGCCGGTTTTTCTGACCATCAATAAAGTGGATGACAACCAGCGCCTACTGGAAGCATCTGAGTTTTATAGTCTTGGTTTCGACCGCATGTTTTTCATTGCCTCTGCCAGCGGCAGCGGTACCGGTGAATTGCTGGATGCGTTGACCGAGTTGATACCGGAAACGAACGAGGAAGAGGTAGAGGCGACATCGGATTTACCCCGAATCGCGATCATCGGGCAACCCAATACAGGAAAATCTTCCTTATTGAATGCCCTGATCGGAGAGGAGCGTACCATCGTGAGTAACATTGCCGGTACTACGCGCGATACCATTCATACCCATTACAAACTTTTTCAGAAAGAATTCATCCTCATTGATACTGCGGGCATTCGTCGCAAATCCAAGGTGCATGAAGACCTGGAATTCTATTCGGTGATCCGGGCCATCAAGGCGTTGGATGAAACGGATGTTTGTCTTTTGCTATTGGATGCAGAGAAAGGGATCGCCGCACAGGACCTGAATATTTTCAGTCTCGCCGTGCGAAAAGGAAAAGGTGTGGTGGTGCTGGTGAATAAATGGGATCTCATTGAAAAGGAAACGCACACGGCCGTTGTGTATGAGAAGGAACTGAAAAAACGATTGGCGCCCTTCAGCGACGTGCCCATTTTGTTTATTTCTGCATTGGAAAAAACGCGCATCTTCAAAGCCGTTGAAACCGCGTTGGATGTTTATGAGAACCGCAAACGCCGCGTACCTACTTCTGCCTTGAATGATGCGATGCTAAAAGCCATACAGGCTTATCATCCACCCGTGGTGAGGGGTCATCCGGTGAAGATCAAATTTGTCACTCAA
>JBDKIP010000162.1:0-3078 GCA_039797015.1 Bacteroidota bacterium | reverse complement strand
AAGGTCAAGTCAAATTTATGCTTTATTTTTGCATCCCTTATGGTCCTGTGGCCGAGTGGCTAGGCAGAGCTCTGCAAAAGCTCCTACAGCGGTTCGAATCCGCTCGGGACCTCTACCGGTTTAGGGTTGAGTGTTTAGGAGAAATGGTATTCCAGAAGTTCTAAACACTCAACACTGTTCCCTAAACGGTTTTAAACATGACGCAGGAGGAGCAAGACTTCATCAGGTACTGGTCGGCCAACCGGGAGCAAAAGAAAAGTTGGCTTCGCCAATTGTATGTGGGATTGCCGGTTGCTTTGGTGTTGGTGGTTGGAATATTTGCCAATTTGTTATCCGGATGGTATGGGCGGGCGCAGATGGCCATGTTTCGTCAGTCCAGTTCACTCATCCTGGTATTGCTGATCGCAGCCTTGGGCATCATAGCCTTTTTGGTCATTTTCTCCGCCCGCCATCGTTGGGATATGCAGGAGCAACGTTATTTGGAGCTACAAGAAAAATATTCATCGCAAAAAAAATCATCATGAAAACATATTTAGTTGCCATCGCCTCACTCTTTTTGTTTACAGGTTGTTTGAAAGATGACTCTTGTACGCCCAAAACGGTACAAAGCGAAACCGCTACCATGCTCAATTATGCCAACACGAATGGCATCACCCCCACCACCCATAGCAGTGGGATGCTGTATCAAATCGTGAGTGCGGGGGCAGGTGCCACGCCAACAGCGACGTCTACCGTAACTGTTCGTTATACAGGCAAGTTGATGGATGGCACTGTATTTGATTCCAACGCCACGGGTAGTCCCATCAGTTTTGGCTTGAATCAAGTGATCCAAGGATGGCAATTGGGCATCCCCTTGATCAAAAAAGATGGCGTCATCAAACTCATCATTCCCTCTTCGTTGGCATATGGTTGTGCGGGATATGGTTCCATCCCCGGCGATGCCGTCTTGTATTTTGAGGTGCAGTTGATTGACGTGCAGTAGTGATCCCTTTTCGGTAGATTTGCTCAAACGATTGTTGTGCCCTACGAGGCGATTTCCATTTTTGATATTTTCAAGATCGGCATCGGTCCATCCAGTTCTCATACGCTGGGGCCCTGGCGTGCTGCGCAACGTTTTTTGCAGGACCTTGAGAACAACAACGAACTTTCCTCCGTCCTTGAATTGACCGTTGTGCTCTACGGCTCATTGGCCAAAACCGGAAAGGGACATGGTACCGATGTGGCGATACTGATGGGATTGCAAGGAGCCGACCCGGTTACCGTACCCGTCGCTGACATTTCTCCTGCGATTCAAAAAGTTGAAAGCAGCCATCGGCTTTTGTTACATGGAAAACATGAAATAACCTTCGATCCGGCAGAGCACCTTCAGTTTCTTACATTGGAGACGCTGCCGTATCATCCGAATGGCATGACTTTTTTGGTTCGATTCAGCAATGGATCAGAAATCGCCCGAACCTTCTATTCGGTTGGTGGCGGGTTTGTGGTGGAGGAAGGCGAAGCAGCCCAATCTTCTGCCACCCTTCATATGCCCTTTCCGGTCAATACTGCTGAAGATCTCTTGCGTTGGTGCATGAAGACCGGACTTTCAGTTTCAGAGGTTTCATTGGAAAATGAGACCGCATGGCGCACAGAGGCAGAAACCAAGTTGCGTGCCCAGCAGATCTGGGCCGTCATGGAGTCTTGCATGTACAGAGGCGCACACACGGAAGGGGTTCTTCCGGGTGGATTGGATGTAAAGAGAAGAGCGGCCGCTTTGAATAAAAAGTTGATCGGCGAGGCGATTTATGCCGATCCGCAGGAATGGCGACAGGCCATTGCCGGTGGCGGGCGGGATTTTACCCGAACGCTGGATTGGGTCAGTTGTTTTGCCTTAGCGGTGAACGAGGAAAATGCCTCCTTCGGTCGCGTCGTTACAGCACCCACCAATGGAGCCGCCGGGGTAGTGCCGGCTGTGTTGCAGTACATGATGGTCTTTCATGATCATTTACCCGAGGAGGCCACGCTGCGTTTTCTGGCCACGGCTTCGATCGTGGGTTCGATCTTCAAGAAAGGCGCCACGTTGTCGGCTGCGATGGGGGGATGTCAGGCGGAGATCGGCGTTTCTTCTGCGATGGCAGCAGCCGGATTAACCGAATGTTTGGGCGGCACACAAAAGCAAGTGTTGATGGCGGCCGAGATCGCGATGGAACATCATCTCGGACTTACCTGCGATCCCATAGGTGGCTTGGTACAGGTTCCCTGCATTGAACGCAACACCATGGGGGCGATCAAAGCCATTACCGCGTCGCAGCTGGCCATGCAAAGCACACCTGATTTTGCAAAAGTTTCATTGGATGCCGTCATCAAAGCGATGTGGGATACGGCCCGTGACATGAACCACAAATACAAGGAGACGGCTGATGGCGGCTTGGCCATTCATGTGCCGATCAGTTTACCCGAGTGCTGATCCCGTTTCGTACACCTTTATTTCATTGTACAGCGTATCGCGTTCTACCGGAATGCGTCTGACTTGACGGATGAGTTGAGTCAATTCTTCGGTGGTAAGAGTAGGGGACTGTTCTTCGGACCCGGCCATGCTGTAGATCTTGGTCGAGTCATCGATGGTTCCATCCATGTCATCCACGCCAAATGAAAGAGATAACTGTGCTTGTGTCCTTCCCAGCATGGGCCAATAGGCTTTGAGGTGCGGGAAGTTGTCGAGGTAGATGCGTGCGATGGCATAGAGGCGCATGTCTTCCACATGTGTGCTTTCGGAAACGTGGCTCATGTCATTGTCCTTATTCCGGAATTTCAGCGGAATGAATGTTTGAAATTTTCCGGTTCGGTCCTGCAGTTCCCTCAGTCTTCGCATGTGATCGATGCGGTGCTCATATTTTTCGATGTGTCCATAGAGCATGGTCGCGTTTGAGTGCAAGCCCAATTGATGCGCCGTTTCGTGAATGTTCAGCCAACCGTCGGCATCTACTTTATCGGCACAGATCTGCTCGCGGATCTCCGGATGAAAGATCTCGGCGCCTCCACCGGGGATGCTGTCGAGTCCGGCGGCCATGAGTCGTTTCAACCCCTCTTCCACCGACA
>JBDKIP010000161.1:0-3174 GCA_039797015.1 Bacteroidota bacterium | reverse complement strand
GGTTGACAACATCATCAATACCACCAATCCGATCTGGACACGTACACCCAGCGAATTAAAAGATGAGGACTATCTCAGTTTCTACCGAGAGTTATACCCGATGTCGGAGGACCCGTTGTTCTGGATCCACCTGAACGTCGACTACCCCTTTAACCTCACCGGCGTTCTCTATTTCCCCAAAGTCAAAAACGACCTGGAGCTACAACGCAACAAGATCAAACTCTTCAGCCGGCAAGTATTCATCACCGACGAAGTAAAAGACATTGTACCTGAATTCCTTTTGCTGCTGCACGGCGTGATCGACTCACCGGATATTCCACTGAATGTAAGCCGATCCTTCCTGCAAGCCGACAGCAACGTGAAGAAGATCAACGGATACATCAGCCGCAAAGTGGCTGAGAAACTGCAGGAGCTTTTCAATAAAGACCGCACGGGCTTCCAAGAAAAATGGAAAGATCTGGGACTCTTTGTCAAGTACGGATCCATCTCCGATGAGAAGTTTTTTGAAAAAGCCAAGTCATTCGCCCTTCTGACCAATACAGAATCTGAAACCTATACCCTCGAAGAGTATCAGGCGAAAGTGAAAGATTTTCAGACCGACAAAAACGGGCAGCTCATCTGGTTGTATACACAGGATGCAGAAGGACAACACAGTTTCATCGAAGCCGCCAAACAAAAAGGATACGATGTGTTGGTCATGGATTCGCCGATCGACCTGCACTTCATCCAACACCTGGAAACAAAACTAGAAAAGACCTCCATGAAGCGGGTGGATGCCGATATACTGGATAAACTGATCGAGAAGTCGGATATCCCCTCCCATGGCTTGAACGAAACAGAAGTGGCGGACCTGAAAAAGATCTTTGAAGAAGCCATCAACAACAAAGCCATGAATGTGGAGTTGGAAAGCTTGCCTGCCGACCAATTGCCAGTGATCATCACCCGTGAAGAATGGATGCGCCGCATGAAAGAAATGAGCAAAATGGGAGGCGGCATGAGTTTCTATGGAAACATGCCGGAAACATTTAAAGTTTCTCTCAACGGCAACCATCCTTTACTCAAGAAGATTCTACTGGCCGATGCCGAGCAACAACCAGTGCTCGCGAAGCAGGCATACGACCTGGCCCTATTGGCACAAGGAATGTTGAAAGGCGCAGACCTGACGGCATTCGTCAGCCGCAGTGTAGGTGCGTTGTAACGTTTCTAAAATTGGGACGATAGTTGTATTTTTGACGCCCAAACGGAGAGGTGCCTGAGTGGCCGAAAGGGCCGGTTTGCTAAACCGTTGTACGGACTTAAATCTGTACCGAGGGTTCGAATCCCTCCCTCTCCGCCAAAAAAATCAGAGCCCCGCATGAATGCGGGGTTTTTATATTTCAGGGCGAACCAAGCTTGCTTGGATGAGCCATGGAATGTAAAAACGCGGGCTGCGAAGCAGCCAGGGCTCTGTTTAGGTTGTGGGCACCCACCGATGTCCGAGCGTAGCGAGGACAATCCCTCCCTCTCCGCAAAAACAACAGACCCCGCATTTATGCGGGGTTTTTAAATTTTAGGATCAACCAGGTTTGCTAAAGGCCAAAAAAAGGCCCCGAATTCGGGGCCTTTTTCTATTGTATTTTTACTTGATTACATTGCGGCCAACTGAACCTTCTGCTGCAGCTCCAGTACATTTTCACGAAACACGCCATCCGTGTCCATCAGGTCCTTTACGGTCTGGCAGGAGTGAATGACGGTGGTGTGATCTCGACCCCCGAAATGCTCCCCGATCGTTTTCAGTGAGTTTTTCGTAAAAGCTTTCGCTAAGTACATGGTAATCTGGCGTGCCTGCACGATCTCCCGCTTGCGGGTCTTCTGTAGAAGCTTGTCGTAGGGCACATCAAAATATTCACATACCATTTTTTGAATGGTATCGATGGTGATCTCTTTGCTGGACGACTTGACAAAATTCCGAAGTACTTTCTTGGCCAGGTCCAGATCGATTTCCCGACGGTTCAGCGAAGACTGAGCCAGCAGGGAGATCAAGGCCCCCTCCAACTCACGTACGTTGTTGCTGATGTTGTAGGCAATGTATTTAACCACCTCTTTGGGCATCTCCAAACCGTTCTTCTTCATCTTCAATTCCAGGATCTCCACACGGGTCTCATATTCGGGTACCTGCAGATCGGCACTTAAACCCCAACGGAAACGGCTGAGCAAACGCTCATTCAGCCCTTCCAGATCTTTGGGTGATTTATCGGAAGTCAGTACCAGTTGCTTTTGCGATTGATGTAGGTGATTGAAGATCGCGAAGAAGGCATCCTGCGTTTTCTCGGCCTTGGCAAAGAAGTGCACATCATCAACGATCAACACATCAATGAGCTGATAGAAATGTATGAAATCATTGATGGCATTGTTCCGGCTATGATCCATGAACTGCTGGATGAACTTTTCAGCACTAACGTACAGGACCACCTTGTTCGGATGCAGGCGTTTTACCTCATTGCCGATGGCTTGCGCCAGGTGGGTCTTACCCAAGCCAACGCCACCATAAATAACCAGCGGGTTGAATGAATTCGCACCGGGTTTCTCGGCGACCGTTTTACCGGCTCGACGGGCCACGCGGTTGCAATCCCCTTCCACGTAAGAATCGAACGTATAGCTCGGATTCAACTGTGGATCGATCTGCATTTTTTTGAGGCCGGGGATCACGAAGGGATTCCGAACCGGTGTATTGATCACCAGCGGGAAATCCATTTCGTTGTTGCCGTAGGCTTTGAATCCTTGTCCGGCCACGTCAACAGTCACCGGCTTGTTGCGGCTGTTGCCACTGTCCACCATGATCCGATACTCCAAACGCGCTTCCTTGCCCAATTCTCTTTTGAGGGTTTTGGACAATAAGTTCACGTAGTGCTCCTCCAGGTATTCGTAAAAGAATTGACTGGGAACTTGAATGACGAGAACGTTGCTTTTGAGAGAAACCGGCTGGATCGGTTCGAACCAGGTTTTGAAATGTTGCCATTCCACGATGTCCTTGATGATCTTCAGACAGTTCGACCAGACTTTTTCCACATTCTTCTCCATCGAGCGACAAACAATTTATATCGATTAACCGATTGTTGAATTCATTCACCACCAATACACATGAACAATTGCACAGGTACAGATTAGTGGGACGGCGAATATCAACATTTTTTC
>JBDKIP010000160.1:0-3281 GCA_039797015.1 Bacteroidota bacterium | reverse complement strand
CGCATGATCTGGATGAATCGATCGAGTTTCTCATCAGTTTCGGGGGAGATGGAACCTTACTGGATACCTTATCCTTGATTCGGGAGAAGCGGATCAAGATCGTGGGGATCAATGCAGGGCGATTGGGTTTTCTCGCCAGCATCGGTCGGGAAGACATCCCCAGTGCCATTCGGGCGATGGTGCAACGGTCCTATGTTGAGGACAGGCGATCCCTGATCCATTTGGATGGCAGTCAGCCGCTTTTCGGTGATGTGCCTTATGCGCTCAATGAATTCACGATTCACAAAAAAGATCAAGGGTCGATGATCAAGATCCATACGTATTTGAATGGCGAGTTCCTGAATACGTATTGGGCAGACGGACTGATCGTGGCAACACCGACGGGATCGACCGGATATTCGCTGAGTTGTCAGGGACCCGTTGTTTTTCCCGATGCACAGAATTTTGTGATCACGCCCATCGCGCCACACAATTTGAATGTTCGCCCCATCATAGTGCCCGACAGCAACATCATATCCTTTGAGATCGAAAGCCGTTCCGAGCAGGTGATCTGCTCACTCGATGCCCGGAGGGAGGTTGTTTCCAAAGACATCCGACTGGCGGTGCGCAAAGAGTCGTTCGACATCGGCCTGCTGCGGCTTAGCGAGGACAATTTTTTACAGACCCTTCGCAACAAGTTGACCTGGGGATTGGACAAGCGAAACTGACCCATCCAACCCCTCATTTCTTGATCCCCTCATAAGAAAATGACTAATTTCGTCGTTCTATAGCCTTTGGAACGTAAATCGATCTCATGAAATTCAATCATTGCGCTGTTTTTCAGTTTTTTATAGCCGGTGCAGTCCTTTTGTCGGGCTTGCGGGCACAGGATGCGGTTGTGCAGGAAGGTGAATTTGGTTTTGGCGTAGGGGCGGGTCATTATTTCGGCGACCTCAACACCCGAGCCAACCTCAACAGGCCCAAGGTTGCGGCCACGGCATTCTTCAGAAAGAATTTGGGAAATTACATCGCTGCTCGTGTGGGCGTATCCTTCGCACAGCTGGGGTATTCTGACATTTACAACGACCACAACAAATACATGAACAGTCGCAACCTGAGCTTTAACAGCCGGGTTTGGGAATTGACCTTGCAGGGGGATTTTAATTTTTTCCGATTCATGCCCGGCGAGCCTGAATATAGTTTCACACCATACGTCACATTTGGAGCAGGCATTTTCAGCTATGATCCCTATGCGTATTTGCAAAACGAGAAAATTTATTTGCGTCCGCTGGGCACAGAAGGCCAGGGCAGTTCATTGTACCCCGACCGAAAGCCCTACAGCACCACGGCTTTCTGTATCCCTTTTGGGGGCGGCATCAAATATTCCATCAACGATCGGATCAATATCGGCTTCGAGGTTTTGCATCGGTTTACCAATACCGACTATTTGGATGATGTAAGCAAAACCTATGTGGACCCCGCCGTATTCCCACTGAATCCGGATGGCAGTCAATCTGTTGCCTATCTGATGAGCGACCGCTCCTATGAACTGGGTCCTCGCGTGGGGATACCGGGCAGACAGCGAGGCAACAGCCGTCAAAAAGATCAGTTTGTGACCGCGATGCTGCACTTGAGTTTCAATTTGCAGTCCTACCGCTGTCCCACCGCCAATTAGATTTTACCGAATCCCAAAATACCTTGGTAATTTTGTGCCCCCGCTATGGGGGCTTTTTTATGGAGGATCTCAAATCGCAGCTTGACCTGAATCACTTGCCCCAGCACGTGGCCATCATTATGGACGGGAATGGTCGTTGGGCAAAAGAGCGGGGTGAGGATCGGTTGTACGGCCATTTTCATGGTGTGCAAAGTGTGCGCGACATCGTGGAGGCCGGTGCGGAATTGGGCATTCGATACCTCACGCTCTATGCATTCTCTACTGAAAATTGGGATCGTCCCCAATCGGAAGTCAGCGGACTGATGGAACTGCTCGTGAACACCATCCGCAAGGAGGTAGAACAGCTAAAAAAGAACGGCATTCGGTTGCATGTGATCGGGGATCTCTCGATGTTGCCCCCTTCGGCACAACAGGAATTGACCGAGGCATTGGAAATCACTGCGGAGAACGACCATTTGCACCTGATCATGGCCCTGAGCTACAGCGGTCGCTGGGATCTGACGCAAGCCTTTCGGCAATTGGCGGGAAAGGTTCAGGCAGGCCAATTGTTGCCGGAATCGATCGATGCGGATACGATCTCGGATCATTTGTCTACTCATTCATTCCCCGATCCGGAGCTCATGATCCGCACCAGCGGGGAGCACCGGATAAGTAATTTTCTGCTTTATCAACTGGCCTATGCCGAGTTGTATTTTACGGAAACGCTTTGGCCCGATTTTCGCCGACAACACCTGATCGAGGCGCTGATCGATTATCAGCAACGCGAACGACGGTTCGGAAAAACCTCTGAACAGCTTGCCTGATGGCTGTTTTAACAAAGACTTTCAGGAATATCCGTTAATTTGCCCTCCTTCTGTAGAGAAGACAGACCTAACTAACTGACAGATAACCATTTGCAATTCCCTTATTTGTTTTGATGCAGAACCTGACGACGCGTATACTTTGTTTGACCCTTTGGGTCGCGACTTTTGCTGTGCAACACGTTGAAGCCCAGGAGATCCGGGATACGACTGCGCCTACCTCCGTCGATCCCAAATTGATCGAATGGATGAATGCCAAGATCGTGAAGGAATATACGATCGGAGGCATCGACATCACGGGAATTCAATACTCCGATACGTCCATCGTTTACTCCATCGCGAACCTGCAGCCGGGTGATAAATTCATTCATCCCGGATCGGAATTGTTCGGAAAGGCCATCAACAATCTTTGGCGTCAGAAATTATTTTCCAATATCCGCATCTATGCAACGCGCATCGAGGGCGATAAGGTTTGGTTTGAGATCTATGTACAAGAGCGTCCGCGCCTGGGCAGTTATAAATTCGTGGGCATTCGCAAGACCGAGGAAGAAGACATTCTGACCAAAGTCGTGCTCACCAAGCAAACGATCATCTCTGAGAATACGCGTCGCGAGGTTTCGGAAAAGATCATCAAGCATTTCCGGGAAAAAGGATACAGGAATGTGAGTGTGCGCATCGAAGAGGCTCCGGATCCAACCTTCATCAATTCCAATGCCCTCACGATCATTGTGGATAAGGGCAATAAGGTCCGCATCAACGAGGTCCGCATTTTCGGAAACGAACGGGTCGATGCATTCAAGCTGAAAAGAAAATTGAAAGGGACCAAG
>JBDKIP010000159.1:0-3567 GCA_039797015.1 Bacteroidota bacterium | reverse complement strand
TCTCGGTCCAACTTCGGCACGGCATAGTTTTTCAAACCGGCATCCACCAGGCGTTCCTGAATATTTACTTGTTGCAACTGGCCATCTGCCGGAACATCGTATGGCAGGGAGATCTCATAGCTTGTATTGAGCTGTCCTTGATTCAGGGTCGTATATGCCCCCATTGTACTCGGATCGACCGGGGGCGCGGCGGCAAGTTTGTATTCATCTTTATCTGCCACCACCACTTCTTGAAGTGACTTTTCCCGGGCCATCGACTGCACCACGTTTGCATTCACGTTCACCGAACGAAGCTGCGATTGACGATATAGTTCGGGTACATACATCTGTAAATACCAGGGAGTGAGCAATGGTGCCTGAACCCCGAAATTGGGGGTGCCGGTGCTGAGGGTCAGTTTCACCTGCTTCCAAGCAATGCCGGTGGTTTGGGTGAGAGAAGCCTTGTACACCAGCCTAACCTTATTTTCTTTGGAATTCACACGGAGATCATAATTGGCTGTCCACCCCGCATGCGGTGTATAGTAAGACACTTTCACAGGATATTCATCTGCCCGCATGCTCATCACCTGGAGGAACAATTGTCCCACCGGATCTCCAGGCTTTGATTCCTCCTGAGACCATTGATAAATCTGTTTGTTGTTGTCTTGCATCTTCTTTTGAACCTTTTCGATCTCGGTTTGCCATTGGAAGATGGAAAGTTTGGCTTTCTCAATGCGGGCCGTGTACACGTCCAGCAAACGCAAGAGATCGGCAGCCAGCACCGGACGATCCGTTTTATCTTTCAACGGAGATTCGATGAGCAAACCGGTTTTGACTAAAATTTCCTGATCGATGTTGATCAGGTTCTGGAAACGGGCGATCTCCTTTTGAAGCGCCCGGTTGCTGTCGTTCAAGGCTTCGATCTGCCGGGTATATTTTGAGGGAGGAACCGGCGGCTGATAAATCCGGAATTGTTGCGACAACAAGGCAATGCCTTCCGGCAAGTTTACCTGTAAGCTGTTGGGATCAACCGAAGTGCTCATTCCCTCCAGCAAAATGATCCGGGTTCCTGTTTCGAGACGGATCCGGCCCTCGTGGGTCAATTCCGCTCCGTAGCCAAAATACACATTGGCATTTTTCAGCGCAGGACGATAGCGCAGGGTGTCGTTTGCATACAATTGAATGGAAAGGAAGAACGAAAACAAAAGAAGGGGGGTCGCTCGCATATGGTTGATTTTCCCCTTCAGATGCGGGGTTTTCCCGGCTTACACATGTCCGAACCCATTATTTTTGTTGAAATGGCAAAAAGTAGCGGAGAGACACCCATGATGCAGCAGCATCGGATGATCAAACAAAAGCATCCGGATGCCATCTTGTTGTTTCGGGTGGGTGATTTTTATGAAACTTTTGGAAGCGATGCCGTGACCGCAGCGTCAGTCTTGGGAATCACCCTCACCAAACGAAACAACGGGGCAGCCGCGGAATCGGAACTGGCTGGTTTCCCGCATCATTCACTCGACAACTACTTACATAAATTGGTGAAGGCTGGATACCGGGTGGCGGTTTGCGATCAATTGGAAGACCCCAAACAAGCCAAAGGAGTAGTGAAAAGAGGCGTAACGGATTTGGTAAGTCCGGGTACGGCCATACACGACAAGCTGCTTGAACACCGCACCAATAATTTCCTCGGTGCCATTCACGTGGCCGGAAACGACTCGATGGGACTGGCATTTCTGGACCTGTCAACCGGTGAATTTTTTTTGGCGGAAGGCGGTCGGGAGTATGCCTACAAACTTATCCAAAGTCTTCGCCCCGCTGAATTGATCCTCTCCAAAGACAAGCAAAAGCAACTACGGGAGTGGATTTCCGACAACATCTATTCCTATGGGTTAGACGGTTGGATATTCGATCCAACCTATGGCCAAGAACTCATCACAAAACATTTTCAGACACATTCCTTAAAAGGGTTTGGCGTAGAAGACTTGTCAGCTGCACAAACGGCTGCCGGAGCCATTCTCCATTATTTACGGGAGACGGAGCATCCCAACCTGCAGCACATTCAAAAAATACAACGGATCGATCGGGATGATTTTTTATGGATGGATCGATTTACCATTCGAAACCTTGAATTGCTGGAAGGGGCGTACGGACAGCCCCACTGCCTGCTCTCGGTGCTGGACAAAACCCATTCGCCGATGGGCGCCCGTTTGTTGCGCAGGTGGATCCTTTTCCCGCTGAAAGATCTTCGTCGCATCGAAGAAAGATTGGACGCAGTAGCGGCCTTGATCACCGATGCGGAACGCACTAAGGAAATTCAACGTCTTTTGGCGCAGTGTGGGGATCTGGAACGTATGGCAGGTAAAATAGCCATGCGCAAAGCGAACCCGAGAGACCTGCTTCAAGCGGCACATGGATTGAGTGCGGTTACTCAAATCAAACAACTGATCCATTCGGTGCCGGTGGACTGGATTCAACAACGATTGCCGGGATTGAATGATTGTCCGGAAGCGATCAACCTCTTGCACTACACCTTGGATGCCCAAGCGCCTGCCGCCATAAACAAAGGGGGATTGATCCGGCCTGGAGTCGACCCAACCCTTGATGAGCTGCGATCCATCTCCCGTGATGGAAAATCCTATCTCTCCAAATTACAGCAACAAGAAATTGTTCGCACCGGTATTCCTTCCTTAAAAATCGGTTTCAACAATGTGTTCGGATATTTTCTCGAGGTAACGCATGCGCAAAAGGAAAAGGTGCCATCCGATTGGATTCGAAAACAAACACTCACCAATGCCGAACGATATGTTACCCCTGAGCTGAAAGAATATGAAGAAAAGATCTTGGGCGCGGAGGAAAAGATACTCGCCTTGGAAGCCAAGCTGTTTGAGGAGCTGATCACCCGGATGCAACCATTCATTTCCGACATTCAGCAAACGGCCACCATTTTGGGTGAATTGGATTGCATCTGCTGTTTTGCGGAAAGATCGCTCACGAATCGTTATAGCCGCCCCACCCTAAGTCCCGAAAATGAATTGATCCTTGAAGGCGGCAGACACCCGGTGATCGAAACCGTACTACCCACCGGCATACCCTACATCGAAAACGATGTGACCCTGAATCGATCCAGCCAACAGTTGATCATTCTGACCGGCCCCAACATGAGCGGAAAATCCGCCCTGTTGCGACAAACCGCACTCATCACCCTGATGGCTCACCTGGGTTGTTTTGTGCCCGCACGATTCGCTCAAATTCCCCTGACAGATAAGATCTTCACCCGGGTAGGGGCTTCCGATAATTTGAGCAGCGGAGAATCCACCTTCCTCGTGGAAATGAACGAGACAGCCTCGATCCTCAACAACCTGACCGACCGTAGCCTGATCATCTTGGATGAAATCGGCAGAGGCACGGCCACCTATGACGGCATCTCCCTGGCCTGGAGCATTGCGGAATACCTGCACAACCATCCCGGTAAACCACTGACCCTGTTCGCCACCCATTACCACGAACTCAATGAACTGGAAAACAAATTAACCCGGGTCAAAAATTACCACCTCACCCACCGCGAAGCCGGAAACAAGATCTTATTTC
>JBDKIP010000158.1:0-2527 GCA_039797015.1 Bacteroidota bacterium | reverse complement strand
CCATGGAGACTTGTGCTCCTAATTCCTGCTGCAAAGACGTTACTTGCTTGTCCGGAATGCCACAGGGAACGATGTGTCGAAAAAAATCCAATTCCGTATTGACGTTCAAGGCCAGCCCATGCATGCTGATCCAACGGCTACACCGTACACCGATCGCACAGATCTTTCTTGCCCGAATCGGCACGCAAGGGTCGAGCCAAACACCTGTCTCTCCGGAGGAACGTTCTCCTTGCAGACCGTAACCGGCCAGCAACCGGATGATGACCTCCTCCAGGTTACGCAGGTATTTCCCGATGTCCCGTTCAAATTTCTCAAGATCAAAAATGGGATAAACCACCAATTGCCCGGGTCCGTGAAAGGTGATGTCGCCTCCACGATTTGTATGAAAATATTCAATGGAACGCGCCTGTCGTTCCTCTTCCGAAATGAGCACGTGTTGCGGATCGCCACTTCTACCCAATGTGTAAACGGGTGGGTGGACAACAAACAGCAAGTGATGATGCGTTTGTGGTGCCTGACCGGCTTGCTTCAATTGGACATTTTGTTGCAGCAAGGACTCCTGATAATCCCAAACCTCCCGGTAGGAACGCTGACCCAGATCTTCAAAAAACACAAGCTCTTTCATGGAATTGTAAAACTACGTACAAAACCGGGGCTACCTTTGTCGCATGTCCGATCATATACCTATTTCCATCAACCCCGAGGCGGAGGACCCCATTGATTCGGGCGAAGCGCTGTACGAGCGATTCCAACTCACTGTAGACAAAGGCCAGGAGCCCATCCGGATCGACAAGTTCCTCAGCCAACGCATCGAGCGTGCAACCCGCAACAAGCTGCAACAAGCCATGCACCTGGAGATGGTGACGGTGAATGGACAACCCGTCAAGCCCAACTATAAGATCAAGCCAGGCGATCAGATCCTGATCTATTCCGACCTACACCCAGAGGAAACCGATGTACAGCCGGAGGAAATGCCCTTGGACATTCGGTATGAGGATGATCACCTAATGGTGGTATACAAACAGCCCGGCATGGTCGTGCATCCCGGAAGTGGAAATCATCACGGTACGCTCCTGAATGGAATTGCCTACTACTTACAAAAACAACGACCCGAAATCAACGAACAAACCCTGCCCCGGTTTGGACTCGTTCATCGAATTGATAAGAACACGAGCGGTCTATTAGTGCTGGCCAAAACGGATGTCGCCATGCGTGGCCTGGCCAAACAATTCTTTGAGCATACCGTTCGACGCAGATACCAAGCACTGGTCTGGGGCGATTTGGAAAATGAAGAAGGAACCATCCGGGCACATGTAGGCAGGCATCAACGGTTCAGAAAATTATTCGAGGCCTATCCGGAGGGCGATCACGGCAAAGAAGCCATTACGCATTTCCGCGTGCTGGAGCGCTTTCGGTACGTGACGCTGGTAGAATGCAACCTGGAGACCGGACGAACTCACCAGATCCGCGTGCACATGAAACACATCGGTCACCCGCTTTTCAACGACGATTTTTACGGGGGAGAGCGAATCGCCAAAGGCACGATCTTTCCTCGCTATAAACAATTCGTCGAAAACTGTTTTGCCATTTGCCCTCGCCAGGCACTGCATGCAAAAACATTGGGATTCACACATCCGGTGACACAGGAAGAATTACACTTTGATACCCAACTTCCGCCCGACATGCAGGAGGTCGTCGATAAATGGAGAAACTACACAAAAAGTATTGGAAGCTGAACCTACTCTGCGAACAACATCCGGTATTCTGCATTGACTTTCCCCCGCATGATGTCCTGCAATTTTCGTTGGATCAATTTCTTTTTCAGCGGCGACATGTAATCAACGATCAATTTCCCCTCCAAATGATCGATCTCGTGCAACAAGGCACGGGCCGTCAATCCCACAAATGTCTTTTCGTGCGTTTGAAACTGTTCATCTTGGTAGACCAATCGAATCTCTGAGGGACGAGTCACGTCCACCCGAATGCGCGGCAAACTCAGACAACCCTCCTCCTCCACCCCATCCTCCTCACTAACAGAAAGGATCTGGGGATTGATCACCACGGCCTTCAGACCGGGATCATTTTCCCAACCCGATTCCTTCTTCTCGGCTTCAGTCATTCGTTCAATGACCTGATGCGTATCCAGTACCAATAACCGCAACGATTGGTTCACTTGTGGAGCCGCCAACCCCAATCCAATCCCCTTCTGATACATGGTTTCCCACATATTGGAAATTAACTGCTCAAGACCGGGATGATCGGGCTGAATTTCCATCGTGGTGTTTCGCAACACCGGATGACCGTATGCAACTATGGGAAGGATCACCGAATAAGTTTTGGCAAAGTTACCAATTCGAAACAGACCATTCAAGCGGTTCGTTGCAGATATTCTTGCAAAAGAATGGTGGCCGCGATCTCATCCACCAGCGCTTTGTTGCGCCTTTCTTTTTTCTTCAACCCCATCTCCAACATGGCCGTACGCGCCATTTTGGACGTAAACCGCTCGTCTACTTTTTCAACCGGCAGA
>JBDKIP010000157.1:0-3659 GCA_039797015.1 Bacteroidota bacterium | reverse complement strand
CGGAACACGGTCCTCTTCCCGGGGGTCGTTTTGCCCATTACGGTTGGGCGGGATAAAAGCATCAAGGCGGTGACCGACGCATACAAATCCGACAAGTTGATCGGCGTGGTTGCACAAAAAGATAGCCAGGTGGAGGATCCGCAAGTAGGCGATTTGGCTGCCATTGGGACGGTCGCGCGCATCGTCAAGCAGATCAAGATGCCCGATGGAGGCACCACGATCATCATTCAGGGAAAATTGCGTTTTCGAATCCAGGAGGTAACCGCAACCGAACCATACTTCAAAGCCAAGGTCGATAAATTGACGGAGCAGACTGCCCCGGCCGATGAGGATTTTCAGGCCTATGTGGCGAACATCAAAGAGCTGGCATCAGAGATCATTCAATTGTCTCCGAACATCCCTACGGAGGCGGGCATCATCCTCAAGAACATTGAAAACCCTGTATTTCTGATCCATTTTGTTTCCAGCAACCTGAGCGTCGAGTTGCCGGAAAAACAAAAGTTGCTGGAGATCGATGACATCCGTCAACGGGCTGACCTGCTCATGCAATTTTTGCAACGGGAATTGCAATTTGCGGAGTTAAAAAATAAGGTAACGACCAAGACCCGTACGGAGATCGACAAGCAGCAACGCGAGTACTTTTTGCAACAGCAACTGAAAAGCATACGGGATGAGTTGGGGGGCGACAGCAATCAACAGGAGCTGAAGGAGATGCAAAAAAAGGCGGAACAGAAAAACTGGCCGGCTGCCGCAAAAGAATTGTTTCAAAAGGGCATGGAAAAATTGGAGCGGATGCATTCCAGCACGCCCGATTATTCCGTTGTATACAACCACCTGGACCTCATGTTGGATCTTCCTTGGGGTGAATGCACGGATGACAATTATGATTTGAATGAAGCCCGCCAAACATTGGATCGGGATCATTATGGAATGAAAAAGATCAAGGAGCGGATCCTGGAATACTTGGCTGTCTTGAAATTAAAGGGAGACATGAAGAGTCCCATCCTCTGTTTTCTGGGTCCTCCCGGTATTGGAAAAACTTCTCTTGGTAAAAGCATCGCACAAGCATTGGGTAGAAAATACGTTCGGCTCAGCCTGGGCGGATTGCACGATGAAAGTGAGATCCGCGGCCATCGGAAAACCTACATAGGGGCTATGCCGGGTCGGATTTTACAATCCATTCGAAAAGTAAAGTCTTCCAACCCGGTCATGATCCTCGATGAGATCGACAAGGTGGGGCGTGATGTCCGAACCGACCCTTCGTCTGCACTCCTGGAAGTATTGGATCCTGAACAGAATCATAGCTTTTACGACAATTACCTGGAATCTGAGTATGACCTAAGCAAGGTTCTCTTCATTGCAACTGCCAATGACATTCAGCAGATTCAACCGGCTTTGCGCGATCGATTGGAGATCATCGATCTGAGCGGCTATGCACTGGAGGAAAAAGTACAAATCGCCAAGCGACACCTGGTGCCCAAGCAAAAAGAACAACATGGTTTGAGCAAATCTTCCATACAACTTTCGGATAAAGTGTTGGAGCGCTTGATACAGGATTACACCCGCGAGAGTGGAGTACGCGAATTGGATCGGCAATTGGCCTCCATCATGCGCAACCAGGCCAAGGAAATGGCGTTGAAAGGTTCCGTAAAACGAAGCCTGGCGGTGGAGGATATGCAGAAAATACTGGGCAAGCCCAGATATTCCAATGACATGTACAAAACGGCCTTGATGCCGGGTGTGGCCGTGGGATTGGCCTGGACCTACGTGGGGGGCGATATCTTGTTCATGGAGAGCACCTTGAGCGACGGAAAAGGTGAAATGAAGCTGACTGGTAATCTGGGGCAAGTCATGAAAGAGAGCGCCAGTACTGCGTTTACGTATTTGCAAGTCAACGCCCGCAACTACGGAATCGATCCATCCCTGTTCGAAAAAAAGAACATCCACATACACGTGCCGGAAGGGGCTGTACCCAAAGATGGTCCCAGCGCAGGAGTCACCTTACTCACCGCCATGGCTTCCGCTTTCAGCGGACGAAAAGTGAAGCCCTATTTGGCCATGACGGGCGAAATCACCCTTCGCGGACAGGTCCTGCCGGTAGGGGGCATTCAGGAAAAGGTCTTGGCTGCCAAGCGTGCGGGTTTGCGGGAGATCATCCTATGTGCGCAGAATGAAAAAGATGTAGCGGAGATCGATCCGGCGTACATCAAGGGATTGCGTTTTCATTATGTGAAGACCATGGATCAGGTATTGGCCTTGGCCATTCCCGGATTGCCGGCTAAATAACTGGATCCCTTTCTATAATTTCGGCTGTGCGGTATTTGTACATCGGCATCCTTTTTTTGTTGCTGGGTCATTCGGTAGCAGCCCAATTGTTGGGTGGTTCTGCGACCATGAACTTTTTGCGCCTGACTCCGGGTGCATATACGCAAGCGATGGGCGGACTCGTGGTGGCTACCGACCAATCAGATCTTTCGAGCTCGTTTCAAAATCCTTCTTTGCTGCGCGGGGCTGGTTCGCCTACGATCCACGCTTCATTTATGTCCCTTCCGGGCGGAACCAACGGATATTTTTTGTCTGGCGCAAGCCGTCCTAAATCAGCGGGGTTTGTTTCGGCTGTTTCCCTGCTTTACGTCGATCATGGCAATGCGGTCAGCACAGATGCCGGGGGCAATGTGTTGGGCAGCATTCGTCCCCGTGAATGGACGGTACAGCTGTCCGCATCCCTGCCATACAAGGAACGTTGGCGGGGTGGTGCTTCCCTGCAATTTGCGCATTCCTCCATCGGAACATTTCGCTCCTCCGCACTCTTCTCAAATGTGGGCATTCGTTACGAGGATACTACATCGGGTTGGATCGCCGGGGCCATTCTCCGGCATGCAGGTTTTTTTGTCAGGCGGTATCATGGAGGATCCGCACAGGAATTACCGACAGAATTGGCTTTTGGTATTTGGAAAAGATTGAAGGGATCCCCCTTTTCATTTGGCGGAACCTTGCAGCGGATGCAGCGCTGGCAATTGGAGACGGATGCACTGTTCGATCCCGGGCTTTCTCCCATCGGCATCGACAACCGCCGAACTGGTTTTGTCATCCAATTCTTTAATCACCTGATTTTGTCTGCACAGGTGGAGCTTCACCCGGCCGTTAAACTGATCGGTGCGTATAATTTCTTGCGAAGACGGGAGCTCACCTGGGTTGGGGAATCCAATGGACTCACGGGTTTCTCCATCGGCTTGCAGGCCAAATGGGAACGCTTTCATTTTGCCTATGGCCGTTCCGCTTATCAGCGAGCACAATCAACCCACCAATTGTCCATCGAATGCTCGTTGAAGAAAAATTCTAGAGGGTGGAAACGATAGAATTTATTTAATGATTACCCTTTAAATAGATTCGGGTATTTTTCATTTTAGGGATGGTGGTGTCGTATAGCTGGTCAAGTATAACGGGGAAAATATTTGGTATGTAAACACTATCGGTGATGGGTGTTTTGAGTCCTTTGATAAACAGTATGTTGTCAAATTCAATTCCGGTTTCCGTTGGTTCGTCGAAATAATGATACCCATGGTCGCTCATGAAAATAATGATTGAATTTTTCTTCGATGAATTTAAATACTTTATGAGATCCATGATGACACTGTTGGTATACTTCAGCTGATCGA
>JBDKIP010000156.1:0-6853 GCA_039797015.1 Bacteroidota bacterium | reverse complement strand
ATTGGCGCAGGCGTTTTCACCGGCCAGCACATTGAGTCCAAACGGATTCAACGGAGAGGAAGCCTGTGTACTCATGCGGTATGCCGGACTGAGCCCCAACATCAGTTCCATCGGTTTGTATGGGTATGATGTGGCGGCCGACCGCAACGGTACCAGCGCCGAGCAACTGGCCCACATGATCTGGTATGTGCTGGATGGAAGAAGCCGAGGCAAGCGAGAAGCAAGCATTGATGAGCGGGACGCCTTCAATGAATACATCATGGCCTTTGCAGAAGTACAGACGGTTTTTTTACAAAGCAAGAAGACCGGTCGTTGGTGGATGCAGTTGCCAAACAAACAATTCATCGCCTGCAGCTACAAAGACTACTTGCTCGCCAGCAGCAATGAAATCCCGGAACGCTGGCTGCGGGCACAAGAGCGCGATTGATCCGTTCATGATTTGCATAACTTCTCCTTCATACCGTTCGATATGAGTAAACAAGTCGGTTGTACACTGCTTATTTTGTTGATGTCCCTCGCGGCCCCTGTGATCGGGCAGCATCTTCAAAAAGATGCGCGGCATCATTTGTTGGAGGCGCCTTCCATCCGACAATCACACATCGGCATCAGCATTTATGATCCGGAGAAGGAGGAGTATTTGTATCAACATCAATCCGATCATTTTTTCACCCCTGCGAGCAATACCAAGATCCCCACTTGCTACCTGGCCATGAAGTATTTGGGCGACAGTCTGCTGAGTTTTCGCGTGCGGGAGTCGGGCGATTCCCTCTTCCTGGCGCCAGCCGGTGATCCAACCTTTCTCAATCCGCTCTTTCCTGCGCAGACGTTTTACGAGTACTTGCGCACGACCGATAAAAAAATCTGGTTAGAGTACAATGCAGAAGATTCTTTTACGCCATATGGCAGCGGGTGGACTTGGGATGGGTACCAGGACTATTACTCTACCGAGCGCGCCTCCATGCCGATCTTCGGGAACCTGGTTCATTTTAAAAGAGCCGATCAGCAGCTGATCGTTCAACCCAAATTGGCCGGCCGTGTTCCATATTTCCCGGAGCCCATGATCCAACTTCTTGGGAAGGGAGATCGGTTTGAGATCGATCGGCATTTTGATAAAAACCAGTTTTTGATCCGAAAAAACGAGCGCGCTTTTCAAGGGCAGCAAATCCCCTTCAAAACCGATAATGGACTCACCAATTTTCTGTTTTTGCGCGATACGCTCAACCGAAACGAGCATAATTTTTTTCTGAGCAACCGACGTGAATTCAATGGCTATCGAAATGTATACTCCCTTCCCACAGACACCATGCTGCGAGTGATGATGTATGAGAGCGACAATCATTTGGCGGATCAGAGTTTGCTGATGGTTGCTCAAAAGCGATTGGGTAAACTGACGGACGGAGCACTGATCGACTTGGTCAAGTCTTCAGATTTTGCCAAGATGCCGCATGATCCGCGGTGGACGGACGGATCCGGACTTAGCCGGTATAATTTATTCTCGCCGGATGATTTTGTATTCATTCTCGATCGGATGAAAAAAGAATTCGGCATGGAGCGCATTGCCGGTATTTTTCCAACCGGAGGGGATGGTACGCTGAAGAGTTATTACAAGGATTTGTCCGGCAAGGTCTATGCCAAGACCGGTACGCTCTCGGGTGTGGTTGCGCTGAGTGGCTTCATTCAGGCAAAATCGGATAAGTGGCTGATCTTTTCCGTATTGGTGAACAATCACCGAACCAGTGCCTCCGTGGTGCGTCAGGGAATCGAGAAGTTTTTATTGAGCGTACGTGCGCATCATTGAAACCCGAACAATTTGCTGAGCTGATCGGCACGGAATTCCAGATAGGTGGGATGTCCGTCCGGGCTCACATTTCCCTGTGCACATTGTAAGAGTTCAGACACCAATTCACGCATTTCACGCTCGGTCAGGTATTGTCCGCCCCGAATGGCCTGTTGTTTGGCCAATGCACGGATCAGGGATTCTTTTTGGGGAAGCTTCAGTTGCTGTGCGAGTTGTTTGTATTGCTCCAGCAATTGGTCGATGATCTTTTGCTCCTCTCCGTTTTCGATGTCGGCGGGTGTGCCCTGCACCACAAAGGTGTTTTTTCCAAAGTGCTCGATCAGGTATCCGAGCGAACTGAGTTCGGGTAGCAATTCTTCGAATAGGGCAGCGTCGGCGGGACTCAATTCGATCGTGGCCGGGAACATGCTTCGTTGGGAAGCGATGGGTTTGTGTGCATCTGCCTGCATCAGTTTCTCGTAGCGGACGCGTTCGTGTGCTCGTTGCTGATGGATGAGGCGATAGCCATCCCGCATGGGATAAATGATGTAGGTCTGTAACAACTGTGTGAATGGAACTTCATCAAACGCTGCCGATGTATAGTGTAAGGAGGCTTGTTGTTCGGCCGGAGTGGGAACCTCTCTGATGGGCAGTCCGGCCCAGGGTTTTGCATTGGATGAGCGCTCGATCAGGTGCGCCTGATTTTTTTGCGTGAATCCGCTGTACAAACTGCTGGAGGCCGTGGCCTGTTGCTTTTCCTGCGTGAACGGTTGTTGGATCGAGGAGAGTGATTGGATGCCAGCATCTAAATCAAAATCTAGTGTGGGGGTGATGCTGAATTGGGCCAATGCGTGGCGAATCGCGGCTTGCACAAAGGCGTATACGATCTTTTCGTCCTCGAACTTGATCTCTTGTTTGGTAGGGTGTACGTTCACATCCACTTGAGCCGGATCGAGATCGATGAAAAGAACGTAGGAAGGAAATTGATCGGAGGCGATCAACTCCTGATAAGCACTCGTGACCGCATGATTCAAATAAGCACTTTTGATGAAACGGTTGTTGACAAAGAGGTATTGATCGCCACGTGTTTTCTTGGCAGTCTCCGGTTTTCCGACAAAGCCCCAGATGTTCAGGTAATCGGTTTGTTCCTGTACGGCCACCAATTTAGCTTGGTATGGATTGCCCAGCAGTTGAACGATGCGTTGTTTCAACGAACCGGGTTCCAGCTGATACAATTGCTGATGATTGGCCGTGAGCAGGAATCGGACCTCAGGAAAGGCCAAGGCCACGCGGGTAAACTCCTCTAGGATATGACGCATTTCTGCGGCGTTGCTTTTGAGGAAATTTCGACGGGCGGGCACATTGAAGAAAAGATTCTTCATGGCGATGCTGGTGCCGACCGGAGTGGCTACAGGTGTTTCGGATTCAATGTGGCTGTTGCTTACCTCGAGTTGGGTACCGATCTCAGAATCGGCGGTGCGGGTCTTGAGTTCCACTTGGGCCACAGCGGCGATGGAGGCCAGTGCTTCTCCGCGAAATCCCATGGTCCGTATCTGGAACAGGTCTTCGATCTGATTGATCTTGGACGTAGCGTGTCGTTCAAAGCATAGGCGTGCATCCGTGGCACTCATGCCTTTTCCGTTGTCGATCACTTGCACGAGTGCTTTGCCGGCATCGTTGAGGATGAGGTGGATCTCGGTGGCATCTGCATCTACGGCATTTTCCAGCAGTTCCTTTACGGCACTGGCCGGGCGCTGGATCACTTCGCCTGCTGCGATCTGATTGGCAATGTGATCGGGTAATACCTGAATGCGATTCGACACGGGTGGGGTTTAGCGTTCAAAAATAACTGATTTATGGCTCGGTTTTCGTGAACGATTCTATGCAAATCCGGTAATTTTAAACTATGTCTATTCTTCATCGCAGATCCCTTTTTTTGGGATGGGTCCTTTTTGTTTTGTCCCCCCTTTTTCTGACCGCACAGACCACTTACCAGAGTAGGTTGTCCAAGACGCAATGGGTGGATTCAGTCTTTGCCAGTTTGAATCCGGATCAGCGGATTGCGCAGCTCATGGTCATTCGTGCGCATTCGAATTTGGGTCCGGATCATGTGGCATCGGTGGTCAAACAGATCCAAGAGTATAACGTAGGCGCACTGTGTTTTTTTCAGGGCGGACCGGTCCGACAGGCCTTGCTAACGAATCAGTACCAGCAATTGGCTCAAACCCCATTGATGGTGACCATCGACGGCGAATGGGGATTGGGCATGCGGCTCGACAGCGTGAAGAAGTTTCCATATCAGCTGACGCTGGGTGCGATGAGCGATGAGCAATTGGTGTATCGAATGGGGCTGGCGGTTGGAAGACAATGTAAACGACTGGGCGTGCACGTAAACTATGCCCCGGTGGTGGACATCAACAACAACCCCAACAATCCGGTGATCGGCTATCGTTCGTTTGGCGAGGACAAGGATAAAGTTTCCCGTTACGGCGTCGCGTACATGAAAGGCATGCAGGATGCCGGCATCATGGCTTGTGCCAAACATTTTCCCGGACACGGGGATGTGGATGTCGACTCTCACTATGATCTTCCACGGATCAATAAATCTCGTGCGCAACTGGATTCGATGGAATTGGTTCCCTTCGGGGCCTTGTTCAAGGCCGGTGTGGGTAGTGTAATGGTCGCGCATCTATCGATCCCCGCCATCGATTCGGGGGCGAATGTGGCCACCTCCATCTCGAGGAAGAATGTTACCGATCTGTTGCGAACCGACATGAATTATTCCGGCATCATATTTACGGATGCGCTGGAGATGAAAGGGGTTGCCAAATATTTTCCGGGCGGTACGATCTCAGTGGAAGCGATCCTCGCCGGAAACGACATGCTTTGTTTGCCAGCGGATGTCAAAGAGTCGATCGGCGTCATTCAAAAAGCCATACAGGAAGGGAAGATCCAGCAAGCTGAACTGGATGGCCGGGTGAAAAAAGTATTGAGTGCCAAATATGACCTGGGACTGAATCGGAGAACGATCATAGACACTACAAACTTATTGGCCGACCTGAATCGACAGACCGATGCGATCTGCAGTGAGGTGGCGGAACAGTCCATTACCTTGTTGAATGATCGTTCGGGTTGGTTTCAACCAAGAGGCGTTCGGATCATGCGACGCGCACTCAAGCGTGGGAAAGTTGCCTATGTGGGCGTGGGTCTGAAAGGTCCGAACACCATGATCCGTTCGCTTGGCATCGATAGCACGCATGCGTATTACATCTCGACCAAAGCAGATTCTCTTCGTGTCGATTCGTTGTTGACCAAGATCCGTGCAGCAGGAAAATATGATTTGATCGTATTGGGCATTCATAATTATTCCAATAAACCGGCCGATCAATTCGGACTTTCTGCATCGGTGCTTTCGTTGGCGAAACAGTTGAATGGTGCCAACACCCTCACGCTGACATTTGGCAATGTATTGTCCAATGCGAATTTCTGTGGGGCAGATCAGTTATTGGCTTGTCATCAGGACGACTCCCTATTCCATCAAGCCGCAGCCAGGATGTTGCGGGGCTATTTGCGGCCCGTTGGAAAACTTCCGGTTCGGGTTTGTGCATTCCCCATGGGATATGGGCTGCAAGCTGCCGGCACGTTGAATGATGGGGAGGCAATGGCCGATCGTTTAACCGCCGTTGATGACATTGCACAAGAGGGAATTCGGGAAGGGGCCTATCCGGGTTGCGTGGTGATGGCCGTGCATCGCGGTAAGGTCCTACTCAACAAGGCGTATGGGTATGTGGATGGACGGAGATCGGTACGGATGAACACCGATCAAATTTTTGATTTGGCTTCGGTTACCAAGATTTCCGCCGGCACCTTGGCCGTCATGAAACTATATGATCAGGGCTTGCTGAAACTGGATGCGCCATTGGAGGAATATTTGCCCTACGTGAAGGGCACGGACAAAGCTTCGTTGACGATACGCGACCTGTTGTTGCATCAAGGCGGATTGGTTCCCTTCATTGCTTTTTACAAGGAGACCATCGATCCGGTGACCGGTGCACCCTTGCCGATGTATTACCGGAATAAGAAAGAAGTTGGTTTTGGCATTCGGGTTGCGAACGAGCTGTATTTGAGAGACGATTGGAATGACACGATGATGCAACGGATCCTTCGAAGTCCGATGGGTCCGAAAGGAAAGTATGTGTACAGTGACAATGATTTTATTTTTCTAGGAAAGGTCGTGGAGCAATTGAGTGGACTTAGTTTGGATGAATATGTGCAGCGAAATTTTTATCGCCCGCTCGGGATGTATACCACGGGCTTTCGTCCGAGGGAACGTTTTGCGGTGAACCAGCTCGTGCCGACCGAGACGGAAAAGCATTTTCGTCAACAAACCATGCAAGGCGATGTACACGACGAGGGGGCATCCATGTTTGGAGGGATCGCAGGGCATGCTGGACTTTTCTCCAATGCATACGACTTGGCGATTTTATATCAAATGCTCTCGCAAGGAGGTCGATTTCAGGGAAGACATTACTTGAAGTCGGAAACGATCCGTTTGTTCACCAGTTATCAGGTGGAAGGAAGCAGACGGGGATTGGGATTTGATAAACCTGAGCGGGACAATGGCTACCGAAAAGATCCATATCCATCTTCGTTGGCTTCTGAATCCACCTTCGGTCATACCGGCTTTACCGGTACCTGCGTGTGGGTAGATCCTGCGCGTGAACTGGTATACATCTTTCTTTCGAATCGAGTGCATCCCACACGCGACAATGGTAAATTGTCGTCTCTTTCCATTCGCGGACGAATTCAGGACGTGATTTTGAAAGCAGTAGGGAATTAGTTGAGAAGATTGAGTTGAGTATTTAACAATAGCCCGCTCAACCCTCAACCCCATCTTCTAAACTACCTTCTTCGTCCTCTTCCTCTATTATCGGGGCGATTGCCCTCGGGTCTAGGACCGGATGGTTGTTCGCCAGGTTGTTGTCCACCAGGTCGTGGGCCGGGACGCTGACCGTCTGCGGGTGGATGTTGGCGAGGTTGATTGGGTCTTTGTTGCGTATTTCCTCCCCGGCGTTG
>JBDKIP010000155.1:0-2879 GCA_039797015.1 Bacteroidota bacterium | reverse complement strand
AAGAATTGATCTAAAATTACGAAAAGACGTAGAGCGTAGAGAGTAGAGAGTTGAGAAATTCAGAACTTTAACGTCACCCGTATTCAACTCCCAACTCAAACTTCCCGCTCCCATCTTCCATCTCTATATTCGCGTATGCTCCCCCTCACCCTGCTCCTGTTCTTGGCCTACCTCTTGTTGGTAGCCCAGTACACCTACCGGTGGAGCCGGGTGCCGGATTTCTTTTCTGATGCTTCCAAACAAAAGAGACGGTTTACGGTGCTGATCGCTGCACGCAATGAGGAAAATAATATTGGGGGATTGCTGATGGCTTTGCAAGGACAACAATACCCAGCCGACCTAATCGAAGTCATTGTGATTGATGATGGTTCCACCGATGAAACCGCCCGGATCGTTCAACAATATTCCTTCGTTACCCTCCTTTCGCTGGAAAAACAAACCGGAGCCATTGGGAAAAAACAGGCATTGACCGCCGGCATCCGTTCGGCTCGCCATGAATGGATCCTTACTACCGATGCTGATTGCCTCCCCCCGGCCACTTGGATCGATTCGATCAATGATTTTCTGGATCAGCAAGCCGAACTCGTTTGTGTCGTTGGACCCGTAACCCTTTCTCCCACTAACGGAACCCTGCTGCATGCCTTCCAGCGATACGACCATCTCATGTTTCAGGGCATCACGGCTGCAGCGGTTGGATCCGGTCAGCATGCCCTGGGCAATGGGGCCAACCTCTGCTACCGCAAAGATGCATTTGAGGCGGTGGGCGGATTTGAGGGGATCGATCAAGTCGCCTCCGGCGACGATGTACTGCTCATCGAAAAATTCATGAACGATTTTCCGGGCAAGGTGCAGTTTCTGAAATCCACCCGCGCCCTCGTCAAAACCCGCCCCTGCGAAACCTGGGCAGTACTTTGGCAACAACGCTTGCGGTGGATCAGCAAGGCCGGCCAATACAAAAACATACAATTGCAACTCTCGCAATGGATCACCGGCGGATTCAACCTTGTATTGCTGGTGCAATCCTTGTTCTGCATCTGGCAACCCGATCTGCTGAAACCTACACTGGCACTCTGGATTTTCAAAGCGATCGCGGAATGGTTGTTGATCGGTCCCGTAGCCGCACTCTATCGCGAACGAAAAAATTTTATGGTATTTCTCTTCTTACAACCACTGCACGTGTTCTATTTGGTGACGTTGGGGTTGGCGGGACAAGGGAGGAAATACCAGTGGAAAGGTCGGGACGTTCGTTAACTCCGAAAACAGTAATTTCCAAACATGAGAAGGGAACGATGGGGACATTCACGGGTTTGGAGCCGTTTTCAAAAAAACAACCTGGCCCTCATCGCCGCCGGGTGGATCATGATCAACTGCCTCATCGCCATCTTCGCGTATTGGGCAATGCCCGATAACTCTCCCTATGCCAATCGGATCATACTGGAGATTGGCGGAGAGAAACCCGGCTTTTCGCAATCCTTCTTGCTTTTAAAAAAACAACAGCCACCTGCGCAAACAAGCATGTTGGATCGATTGCTCAACGGAGCTCCGGATACATACGACCACCTTCCCATCGCTTCGGCAACGATCAAAGGGGACAGCATCTACGTCGAAAAAAGAATTGATGAGCGCGTGACGGAATCGCTTGTATTTGCAACGGCTCAATGTGCCAATGATCCCATTCACCAAAAAACGTTCTGGTTGGGGACGGATAAATACGGCAGAGATATATTAAGCAGGATCCTGTTGGGTACACGCGTGAGTTTGAGCGTGGGATTGATCACCGTGTTGCTATCCATCGGTATTGGGGGATTGCTGGGATCACTGGCCGGATACCTGGGCGGCAGAACCGACGCCATCATCATGTGGTTCATCAATGTGATGTGGAGCATCCCAACCTTGCTACTGGTATTTGCGATCACACTCACACTGGGAAAAGGCTTTTGGCAGATCTTCATTGCGATCGGTCTGACCATGTGGGTGAATGTGGCGCGATTGGTACGCGGACAAGTCATGGCCCTCAAACAATTGGAATACATTGAAGCGACCAAGGTACTCGGACTTGGTCCGCTGCGCACCATCTTCCGGCATATCTGGCCGAATATTCTGGGGCCTGTCACCGTACTGGCCGCCAGCAATTTTGCCGCCGCGATCGTGATCGAGGCCGGACTCAGTTTCCTGGGTATTGGGGTACAGCCCCCGATGCCGAGTTGGGGACTGATCATGAAAGAGAATTACAATTTCATCATCACGCAAAATCCGATGCTGGCGCTGGCACCGGGCATTGCCATCATGCTTTTGGTTTTGGCCTTTAACCTTGTAGGAAATGGATTACGCGATGCGCTCGATGTCCGAGGGCGCACGAACTGATCGGTCACGGTCGATGATCAATAGCAAGGAGATTGACAGAAAGAACAAGGAACCGATCTTATCGGTTTCGATCAGATCGCTCCAAAAATTCACCACAGCCAACATCACGACAACCACGGCTATGCCCGCAGCGAATAACCCCTGTCCCCCGGTTGCTCCTTGATTATAAATACGTTCTGCATAGTAGAAGATTGCACCGAGCAAAAGAAGGAACAGAAGGAGTCCGGGGATGCCCTGTTCAACGGCTACCAAGAGAAAATAATTGTGTACGGTTGATCGATCGGGATTATTACTCACCCATGTCTTGTACGCCGGCAGGGTGTATGGCCGATAGGATGAATAAAAACTCGCCGGTCCAAATCCGGTCAATGGTCGTTCTTCGATCATCCGCACCCCGGCGATCCATCGATAAAACCGTTCGACGGAAGAAACATCTTTGCCTTGATAGGTTGCCTGCCAGTGATCGGAAAAATCGGAATGGAAAATGGTGGTTCGGTAATCGGGTGCATAGTCAA
>JBDKIP010000154.1:0-4344 GCA_039797015.1 Bacteroidota bacterium | reverse complement strand
CTGCTTTCTTATTGACAAAAACAGATACCGTGTCGCCATCTATTTGTCCGTTGTCATACAAAGCCAAACGAACTTCTCCGCTGTCGATTCGGATTTCCTGCACCAGCTGATCGATCTTTTTGGTGATAGCAGGGCGGGGAGCACTGCTTTCCGGAAAACTCGAACGTTCGTATCGGGTGAGTACGATGCTTCCCGGGGAGCAGGGCGTTCGTCCATCGATGGCTCTGCCGGAAGGGGTGGACCAATTTCCACGCAATTGAATTTCCTTGACACGGTTGCCGCCACCGGTATGAAAGGACAATTCATAGGTTTTGAGACAAGGCACACATTCTTCCTTGATGCGAAACGTAACGATGCCGGTTTCCCGGATCATGGCTGTTTTGGATGTGGAATCCCAGGTTCCGACGATCTCATCGCTGATGAAATTGGAGGAATCTGAAAAGTGGTAAGCTTTACCTGAAATCTTACCACCGGTAACGGTCAACTGCAATTCAATCTGATAAACAGGGAAACAACCGCCGACGCCCATGACCAATTTTCCTCTCCAGATTCCGGAAATGTCCTGCGCATTTGTTTCAGACAGAAACGTTAAGCAGATCAGGATTGGAAGAAAACGCCGCATGCGCTAAAGATACTTAAAGCGCTTTTCTTCAGTAAGGTTTATAACGAAAGCGAACCACAGCGTTCTTTTGTTCCGTGGACGTGATCCGCACCTCAAACCGATCACCCCCCGATTCAACGATCATTAAAGAAGTATTGGGGGGGATTCTTCCCAGGTTCTCAGCTACCAGGGTAATTTCTTGTTCATTTGTCTCTTCAGGAATACTGATCGTGAGCTCCAGTGCATTGGCCGTGAGTCTTTTTTCGGATAGGGCCAACTGCTTGCCTAGATACACACTGATGGTGTCGCCGTCGATCTCACCGTTGTCAAACAGTCGGATGCGAATGTTTCGGTCGGTTACCACCAATTCGCGGGCCAATACATTTTCCCGATCCTTCAATGCCTGGGGTGTGGGAATTGGGTTGGTTGGGCGGTTTCTTTCTGCGATGGTTTGAGAGGGGTTAGACTCTTGTGTCAGCGAGGATGGATTGCTGCGCTCAATGAATAATTTTTGAATGGGGTTGGATTTGGGTGTGTCTTTTTTAACGACGGCTTGATTTGGCTTGTTGCGGTCAGGCGGCGCCTGGTTGTCAAAAATCGGCTTGTTGGTGCGGGTTTGATTTTTCAAAAAAGGTTCAAGGTAAAAGTCAGAATCGGTGACCCTGCGCAAATACACTTTTCCATCTCCGCAATCGGCTCCTTTTCGGATGCCGGGTGCACTTTTCTCAAACTGACTGCTGTAAGTTCCTTCCAGGAATTCTTCTTTGCCGGAACGTACGAGAACCAGGTCACAACCCATGATGCACGAATGAGACCCGTCGCTCATTTTGAGCTCGATGGTCTTGGTTTCCTGCAAACGAAGGCGTTTCCCGGTCGATTCAAAACTGCCATTCAACGCGGCCTTGCCGTAAAAAACGGTATTCAGATAGGAATACGAAACGCCTTGAACGGTTGGCCCGGATTGCTCGATCTGAATTTCGAACTTGTATTGCTCAAATTGATCCGTAATGAAGTACCCCCTCCACACGCCGGTCAGTCCCTGGGCAAAAATACCTGCCGAGAGAAGGGTGGAGGCGATTAACAACGAACTGAATCTAAGCGAACGAAAAATCATCATCCAAAACTATAGAAAACAAGATTTTTCAGCACGGTTGCATCGAGCAATCATTTGTTAAAAATTTGTATTGAACCATCCTACGGGTTGGTTCATCCCCGACCGAAAACCGGGTAGAATGAATTACCTTCGCTGGCTTAGATAGTTAAACACAAAATGATACAAATTACCTTTCCAGACGGAGCTGTCCGAGCCTTCCAGCCCGGGTCATCCCCCCTCGAAATTGCCAAATCCATTTCGGAGGGGCTCGCTAAAAAAGTATTGGCCGCAAAAGTCAATGGAGAAGTGGTGGATGCTACCCGTCCGCTGCAAGCGGATGCTCAGCTGCAATTGTTGACCTGGCAGGATGCAGATGGAAAGTCTACTTTCTGGCATTCCTCTGCTCACTTGATGGCGGAGGCGGTGGAATCCGTCTTTCCGGGTGTGCAGTTTTGGGTGGGTCCGGCTGTGGACAATGGCTTCTACTACGACATGGACCTGGGCGATCGGAAGATCAGTGACGAAGATCTTTTGCAGTTGGAAAAAAAGATCCAGGAGCTGGCCAAAACTTCCGCTGCCTATGTACGCAAAGAGATATCCAAATCAGATGCGATCGCGTATTTCTCTGAAAAGGGGGATCCGTACAAACTGGATCTGTTGAGCAATTTGGAAGATGGCTCCATCACTTTTTATACACAGGGAAATTTTACTGACCTCTGTCGGGGTCCGCACATTCCGCATACGGGGTTGATCAAAGCACTCAAGCTGACGAACATTGCTGGTGCTTATTGGAAGGGAGATGAGAAAAACAAAATGCTTACGCGTGTTTACGGTGTGAGTTTTCCTTCCCAAAAAGAACTTGATGAGTATTTGTTGATGCTGGAAGAGGCCAAGAAAAGGGATCATCGGAAATTGGGCAAGGAGTTGGGCATCTACACGATGGACGACGATGTGGGACCCGGCCTGCCGCTTTGGTTGCCCAACGGAGGCATCGTGATCGAGGAGTTGGAAAAACTGGCCAAAGAGACTGAGCAGGCGGCAGGATACAAGCGGGTGGTTACCCCGCACATCGCCAAGGAAAGCATGTACCTCACGAGCGGGCATCTTCCATACTACGCCGACAGCATGTTTCCGCCCATGGAAATGGATGGCGAGAAATATTATCTGCGTGCCATGAACTGTCCGCACCACCACAAAGTTTTTCATGCGGAACCGAAAAGCTACAAGGACCTTCCGTATCGATTGGCGGAGTATGGAACCTGTTATCGGTATGAGCAGAGTGGAGAGCTGTTCGGACTCATGCGCGTGCGTTGCTTGCACATGAACGATGCACACATCTATTGCAACCGCGAACAATTCTTTGATGAGTTCAAGGCGGTCAATGAGATGTACCTGAAGTATTTCAAAATTTTCGGCGTTGATAAGTATGTCATGCGTTTGAGTTTGCATGATCCCAACAAACTCGGGCAGAAATATGTGGACGAGCCGGCTTTGTGGCAAGAAACCGAGGCGATGGTGCGCAAGGTGTTGCAAGATACCGGTACGCCTTTTGTGGAGGTGCAGGATGAGGCGGCTTTTTACGGTCCGAAAATCGATGTGCAGATCTGGAGTGCGATCGGACGGGAATTCACGCTGGCAACCAACCAGGTGGACTTCAACTCGGCGTTGAAATTCAAGCTGAGCTTTACCAACGCTCAAAATCAAGCGGAGGCGCCGCTGATCATTCACCGCGCGCCGTTGGGAACACACGAGCGATTCATAGGATTCTTGCTCGAGCATTTTGCCGGAAAGTTTCCGACGTGGCTCGCACCTGTGCAGGTAAAAGTATTGCCCATCAGCGATAAGTTCTCTGAATTTGCGGAGTCCGTCAAAGCCGCTTTGAATCAGTCCGGTGTGCGTGCGGAAGTGGATGGTCGCAACGAAAAGATCGGGAAAAAGATCCGGGACACCGAGTTGATGAAAGTACCTTACATGCTGGTAGTGGGGGAGAAGGAGATGCAGGAAGGAGTGGTTTCCGTTCGTCGTCAGGGGAAAGGCGATTTGGGTGCCCGTACGATCGCTGATTTTCGTGATTCGATCGTTTCTGAAATTCTCGAAAGAAGACTGGAATAATTGGCTAATTTCGTGTGTCCTTCAAAAAGAGGACACCGTTAATCTAAACACGACGAATGGCAGTACCAAATCGACCCGCAGGTGGGTTCAACAGGCCTCCCGGTGGCGGACCACGTCCAGGCGGAGGATTCAGAGGCAGATTCATGCCTCGTAAAGAAGCAGAGCATCGAATCAATCAATTCATTCGCGCCCCACAGGTACGCCTCGTAGGAGACAATGTAACCGTTGGCATTTACTCGCTGCAGGACGCACTGCGTATGGCACAGGAACAAGCGCTTGACCTGGTAGAGATCTCTCCAACCGTTGATCCGCCCGTGTGTAAGATCATCGATTACAACAAATTCCTCTACGACAAGAAAAAGAAGGAAAAAGAGATGAAGGCCAAGAGCAAGGCCTCCGAAGTGAAAGAGATTCGATTTACGCCAAACACCGACGATCACGACTTTGATTTTAAAGCCAAACACGCATTGGAGTTCCTGAAAGACGGCAACAAGGTGAAAGCTTATGTTCAGTTCAAAGGAAGGGCGATCCAGTTTCA
>JBDKIP010000153.1:0-8190 GCA_039797015.1 Bacteroidota bacterium | reverse complement strand
TGCCGGCTGTCTTGCGGGTATTCTCGTTTTCGATCCGATAGAATCGGTCAAAGATCCGTTTTCGTTCGGCCGGCGGAATGCCCGGTCCGTTGTCGATCACTTCCATCTGTATCGTGTGTTTATGTGCAGAAAGATTCAGTTGGATCGAGGTATTTACCGGCGCGTATTTCTGTGCATTTTCAAGCAGATTGTTGATCAGGATCTGCAGTAGGAGCGGGTCACCATGTGCTACTACTTCGTCGGGCAATGAAGCATTGATTTCCCGGCTGGGGAATCGTTTCTGAAAGTCGCGTATGCAGTCCTGCACCAATCCCACCAGATCCAGTTCGACCATTTCAGACCGGAAGCCTTTATCGGCCAACTGCGAGGCGACCAGAATGTTGTTGGTCAGAAAATTCAGTCGGGCTGTTTCCTCGAGGGTTGTTTTGACCAGTCGATCCCGTTTTTCCGTGTCGAGCGGATATCGTTGAAGGGTTTCCAGATTCAGTCGGGCGACGGCGATGGGGGTTTTCAGTTCATGGGTAACAGCCATGATGAATTCTTCCTGTTGTTGTTGTCCGCGGATGCGTCGTCGAACCGACCGATAGACCCAAGCGGCGCCGATGCCGATCAGGGCCAGAAAGGTGATCCCTTCGCTCAGATACTTGGTGAAGTTTTTTGACTGCTGTCGGTCGATCCGCTTCCATTGCACATCGAATTCGGAGGGGGCGATGTCGGATCTGTGCTCCATCAGGTCGTTTCGTTGCTGCGTGGCGATCTGGCGGTTTTGTTTTTCGAGGGAGATGAACCACCAGACCAAGGCGGCAACCACATATGCGAGCAAGGTCCAATAGAGGACAGTGATCTTTCGAAGTCGGATGGAAGGACTAGGGCGATTCATTTTTTTCGTTCGACCCGTATGCCGGCTTGGAGAACATGCGGCAGGGGATCTTCCCGCATGAGCTGGGAGAGCCGAAAGGTATAGATGCCTTTGCGGCGGAAGGAGACGCCGGCATTTTCCAATGCATCATTCAGTCGCAAACGATGCTCATACACGTCATTCATACCGGTCCCCAGCCAACCCTGTTCATTGCTGCCCAAGCGTTGCTCGGTACGAAACACATACATCGTGTCCGGGGCTTCTATTTGGACATTCAGCCAAATGTTGTTAAAGGGATAGGCATCGGTGTGACGGAGGATCAGCGAAACTTCATATAAGGCGCTGGTATCCTTAACGTCAAAGGAGAAGCTGGGGATGAAATCACTCTTCCAGGCGTGTTTGGGGATGTCAACCGTCCGCTCGTACAGATCGATGGGTTTGCACTGGGCAAACAAGAGGGCGAAAAGAGTGATCGCGGCCAATCGCATGTTGCAAAATTAAGGTAGGTCAGAGCAGGTTGAGGATCTGTTCTTTGGCCTTTTCCAGTTCGTCTTTCATTTCGACGACACAGCGCTGGATGTCGGCTTCGTATGCCTTGGCACCGGTGGTGTTGATCTCCCGCCCGATCTCTTGCAGGACAAATGAAAGCTTCTTTCCTTTAGAGGGATCGCTGTCCTCAAACAGAGAGCGAAAATACCGACAGTGGTTGGCCAACCGGGTCTGTTCTTCGCTGATATCGATCTTCTCGATGTAGTAGATCAGCTCTTGCTCCATGCGATTGGCATCGTATTTGTCCTTTCCTACCTCATCTTCCAGCAACTTGATCAATCCCTCCCGGATCTTGAGTTTGCGTTTGGGCTCGAGGGATTGGATCTTCCCTTGCAAAGCTTCAATGTGCTCAATTCGCTGCAACAGATCGGCCTGCAATACGGCTCCTTCGTTTTCCCGGTGGTTATTCAGTGCCTGGATGGCGGTAGACAGCAATTGCTGAAAGGAGGCCCATTCTTGTCCTTCCAGCATTTCACTGCTGGGCACGATCACCTCGGGCATCTTGACCAAGATCCCCAGCAGGTCCTTTGTATCGAGTTGCAGTGTCTTTGCCAAGTCGGCCAACGGCTGGTAATAGGCCTGCGCCAATTCGGTATTGATGGCAAAGGGCTTGGCCTCACCGGTCTCTTTCAGGCTGATCACGCATTCAACGGAACCTCGGATCAATCCCTCGCTCAGCAGTCGACGTATTTCAAACTCCTGCGGTTTGAGCAGCGCAGGTAAGCGAAGCTGCAGATCGAATTGTTTTCCATTGAGTGATTTGATGTCGATCAGGAATGTTTTCCTGCCGATCGATCCCTCAGCTCTTCCAAATCCCGTCATCGAACGTACCATCGTAAACAGTTTAGTCTTAAAGATATTTTTAATTCGTGTGAAGCATCCGCATGGAAACAAAAATCCCTCCGCAGAAGCGGAGGGAAATATATGGATGGGTTAGTAAGTACAGGGAAACTGCGTTTCCCCATCACAATATTAAACCAAATAAATAAATCAAAAAAATTTTACCTCGCTTTTATTCACATTTTTTCATGCTTTGTGGATAAACGAAATGATGCAAAAATTGGATGTTGTGGATGTGTTGTGTTGTTTTCCGATGTCCATGCACTCGCATTTGCTTCGATACCTTTGTCAAAACAGGTTTGTATGCGATTTCATCAACCCATCCCATTATCAACAATTGCAACGCTCATTGAAGCAGATGTGATCGGGGATTCATCAGCATTGGTTTCGGGCATCAATGAAATTCATCGAGTGGAAGTTGGTGATCTGGTCTTTGTGGATCATCCGAAGTATTATGATAAATGTTTGCGTTCATTGGCCAGCTTCATCATCATCAATGCGGTGGTAGAGGCACCCGAGGGCAAAACGTTGTTGGTGGTAACAGACCCGTTCGAAGCCTATCAGCGAATCGTATCTACTTATCAGCCCTTTGAGCCGATCACGAAAGCGATCCACGACAGTGTATGTATAGGTGTGGGATCGGTTTTGATGCAGGGAGTTTCTGTGGGACCAAACGTGGTTATCGGCAACGACTGTGTCATCCATCCCAATGTGGTGATCGGTGCCGGTACGCAGTTGGGTGATCGGGTGGTGATTCAAGCGGGCACCATACTTGGCAGTGATGCCTTTTATTACAACAAGCGTCCGGGTCGTTCCTTGCCTTATCAGCGCATGCTCAGTTGCGGTCGGGTGGTGATCGGCGATGAAGTCGAGATTGGCGCCAACTGTACGATCGACCGGGGCGTATCGCACGATACGGAGATTGGTGCCGGAACCAAGATCGACAACCTGGTACACATTGGCCACGATACGCGCATCGGTAAGAATTGTTTGATCGCCGCCCAAGTGGGCATTGCCGGCGCCACCATCCTTGAAGATGGTGTGACGTTGTGGGGACAGGTGGGCGTCAGCAAAACGCTTACCATTGGCGCGGGTGCCGTGGTGATGGCGCAAAGCGGCGTGCCTTCCTCCCTGGAAGGTGGCAAAGTGTATTTCGGTTATCCTGCCGAAGAAGCTTCGCAGAAAAAACGGGAGTTGGTGTGGATCAAGCGCATTCCACAGATCTGGGAAAAATTAAAGGATCAGTCCGGTTCGTAATCGTTGGGCAATTGATCGCCCAAGTTTTTCCAAACCCAATATCCTTGTTGTATCCAGTCGGCCTGATTATAGAAATATCCGTTTGGTCGAACCACGATCGCATCTTTCAGATCGATGTAGCTGATCAGGTATGGGGTGCCCTTGGGTAGCTTCATGGTTTTGATGTACTCGGTTTCCGGCGCCTTTCTCTTGTAGGTTACGCTGATCTTTCGTGGAAACCAGATCTCCATTTCCCCCGTACTGTCGGGCCCTGCATAATAGGTGGTGTCGTATGGATCGACCTTATTGAATTTTTTCTCGCTGTTCTCCTCCAGCAGATCGATCACCCATCCGTTTTCGCTCAACGTAGAATCATAATAATTGTGCATGAATTGCAGCCGAGAGCCTTCATAGGCGATCTTTCGGTTGCGCGCCCATACGGTCTGCAACGAATCGTCACCGCTCAGTTCCGTAAAGAATGAGTATCCCCGGTACAGAAAATACTGCGTATTGTATTGGTAGACGAACGAATCCAATTGATATCGGATCTCGTATCCCAATGCCGGATTTACGACTTGTATCGGTTCGTCGGCCAATACTTTCAATCGGTTGCTTTTTTTATAGAACAGGAAGCGAAGGACTTCAGGATTTCGGATCACACAGGTGCTTGCTCCCTGTGATCCGCCAATGAAATGCGTACGGAAGAAGTCTCCGTATTTCTCCCATCCGTCCGTTACTTCATAACTGCTTTTGATCACTACTTCCGTGAGCGCATTGTCTTTTTTCACCAAGTTGATGGGGAGGTTGACCGACTCTTTGATTCCGATGACCTGTGCTTGATAGCCGGCATAGCTAATGGTGAGGTCATAGCCTCCGTTTCGCATCGGCAATTGAAAATATCCATCCTTATCGGTAGAGGTGCCGAGGGTGGTACCCTGACAGAACACTGAGGCGCGATAAAGTGGTTCTTGCGTGGTGGAGTCGACCACCCGACCAGTTACCAGAATCTGAGCGGATGCGATCGTGGAGAGCAGCAGGCACCAAATGGACAAAAAAGATCGGTTCATGGTTGAAGACTGTTCAATTAAACGAGTGAATGTTCCAGTTTATTGTTGGTATAGACGACAGGCTTCTTCGATGGTTTGCCGGAGGGAACGATATCGGAACGCGGGAAATGCCTCGAGAAATTTTTTGTTGTCGAACCGGGTTCTGCTTACTCCCACGCGGGCGCTTTCCTTGCTGAGGAGTTCGTGTTTTCCGGTAAGCCACCCCTTGAGCGCGGAGAGTCGCCAAGCCAATCCCAATAAGAATGGCGTTGCTTTTCGGGTGGGACCTTTTACGCCAAATCCGTTGGCCATGGTTTGTTGTACGTCTCTGAATGTCCAGTTCTCTGCACAGATCAAGTATCGCTGTTCTGTTTCTGCAGATTCCAATGCAAGGCGTGTAGCGGTTGCTACGTCCCGTACATCTACGAAACCGTTGATTCCTTCTGTATACCAGGGGAATCCGTCGTGGATCTGTTTAAATAGGCCGCAACTGCCACTGTTCCAATCGCCATGCCCCAAAATGGTGCTTGGATTCAGGATCAATCCTTCCAGTCCTTCAGCGAATCCTCGCCATACATGCAGCTCTGCTTTGAATTTGCTGCGGGCATAATGCGTTTGCACCGCATTGTCTTCCCACTTGCTTGCTTCGCTCACCCAGGATTCACTTTCGGTTCTGCCCAATGCTGCCACCGAACTGATGTGTATGATTCGACGCACCCCGGCTTCCAGCGAGAGATTCACGACGTTGGCCGTGCCCTCCACATTCACCTGATACATGCGTTTGCGTTCGGCGGGATGAAAGGACACCACTGCTGCGGAATGAATGACTGCATCAACGTCTTTCAAGGCATCCTCCAAGGAAACCACATCCAGTACATCTCCTTCTACCCATTCTACTTTTGAAACAATTGCCTCCGGTATCCACGGGAGTGATTTTTGTTTTCGGCAGAGTGCGCGCACACGGTACTGATGTTCGATCAGTTCCTGCAACAGGTAGGAACCCAGAAATCCGGTGGCACCGGTGACGAGTATGAGTGGCTTTGACACGTGATATCAATAACGATAAAATCCTTCTCCGGTTTTTCGTCCCCATTTTCCTTCCTGAACCAGCTTTTCCTGCAAGGGGGAGGGCCTCAATCGTTCGGGTTCTCCGAGTTGCTCGTATACGGAGCGACTGACGGCCAGGTTCACATCTTGTCCGATCAGGTCGGTCAATTTGAATGGTCCCAGCTTGAATCCGGCCGACTCCAGGATGCGGTCAACGGTTTCGGGTGTGGCTTCTCCCTTTTCCACCGAACGCATGGCTTGAATGTAATAGGGACGCGCCACTCGGTTCACGATGAATCCGGGGGTGTCCATACAACGTACAGGTGTTTTGCCGAGTGACTGTATGAATGTCCAAGCAGTCTCTGCGACCCCTGCATCTGTTTGTGGCGTGCGGATCACTTCCACCAATTTCATGATGTGTGCCGGGTTGAAGAAATGCAATCCGATGACGCGCGCGGGATTCTGTATCTGATTGGCCAATCCGGTAATGGACAGCGAAGAAGTATTTGAGGCGAAAATGGATTCGCTGTGATTCAGCTCGGCGAGTTGATTGAACAAGGCTACTTTATCCTCCATTCGTTCCACGATCGCTTCGATGAACAGATCTGCCAGGCAAGATTGAAGGTCATCGGTGAACTCGATGCGCTGAAAGATCTTTCCTGCGTCGGTGGAGGTCATTTTTCCTTTGGCAACTGCTGTATCGAGCTGTTGTTGGATCTGTTGAGCAGCTCGTTGCAGACCGGGTTTTTGTAGATCATAAACCAAGGTAGCGTACCCAGCCGTGGCCAAGGTCTGTGCGATGCCGGCACCCATGGTACCGGCGCCACATATACATACGCGCTGAATAGGGGATGTCATCAGGTGAGTGCAGGGAATTGTCGAAGGAACCGAACATCGTTCTCACTGAACAGACGCAGGTCGTTGACGCCGTATTTCAGCATGGCGGGACGTTCCACGCCCATGCCAAATGCGAATCCGGTATATCGTTCAGGATCGATGTTGCAATTCCGTAGTACGTTCGGATGAACCATGCCGCAGCCCAGGATCTCCACCCATCCGCTTTTCTTGCAAACGGGACAACCCTCTCCGCCACAGATGAAGCAGGTAATGTCCATTTCTGCGCTGGGCTCCGTGAAGGGGAAGTAGGAGGGACGGAAACGTACTTTCACATCTTTTCCATACATCTCTTGCACAAAAAAGTAAAGGGTTTGTTTGAGGTCGGCAAAGGAAACTTGTTCGTCGATGTACAATCCTTCTACCTGATGAAAGAAGCAATGGCTTCTGGCGCTGATGGTCTCGTTTCTGAATACCCTGCCCGGCATCAGCATGCGAATGGGCAGTTTGCCTTTTTCCATTTCCCGGATCTGTACGCTGCTGGTATGTGTCCGCAACACCCAATCCGGATTTTGTTGCACATAAAAAGTATCCTGCATGTCGCGGGCCGGATGATGTGCCGGCAGATTGAGGGCACCGAAGTTGTGCCAATCATCTTCGATCTCCGGACCTTCCGCCACGGCGAAACCGAGCTTTTGGAAGATGGATACGATCTCGTTCTTCATACGGGTTACGGGGTGACGAGATCCAATGGGAAGGGCCGAGCCCGGTAGGCTGCGGTCGATCGTTGATCCCGTACCAACGGAAGCCGTTGCCGTTTGTTCGAGGTGCTGCTGATAGATCGTTTCCGCGTAAGCTTTGATTTCGTTGAGCAGCTGTCCGGCTTCTTTCCGAAGTTCGGGGGCTACGTTTTTCATTTCACCCATGACGGATTTGAGGGAACCTTTTGTTCCCAAAAATCGTATGCGAAAGGCTTCGGCATCGGCTGCTTGGGTAACAGAAAAGGAATCGATCTCTTCCCGAAGTTGTGCCAGTTGTTGACGCAGGGCTTCCATGCGGACAAAGATAATGTTATCTTCGTCGGCATGGGAGATCGTTTCCGCATTGCTGATTTTTTATCACCGATATTCAAGGCTTTTTTGAGCAACGACCAGGGGTATGTCGACGGACAGATCGGACAGGTCATTGAATCTTACGAAACGGATTTTCCGGAAATGGATTCCGCCTCCATTGTTTTGGTCGGATGCGGAGATGCCCGAGGGGCTGATTTGTCCCGCACCACCACGGATGCACCGGATGCCATTCGCCGGCATTTCTATCGATTGTTTTATTGGGAGACCGATATTGGCTTGGCTGATGTGGGGAATGTGCGCATCGGACATACCTTACAGGATACTTATGCAGCATTGGCCACCGTGGTGAAGGAGTTGACCCAAGCGGGGAAGACCGTGATCATACTCGGGGGGTCGCAAGACCTCACCCTGGCGCAGTACCGGGCCTACGGACAGGCCGGTAAGATCATTGAAGCCAGTGGCATCGATGCGCGCATCGATCTGTACACCGATTCCGTAAACCCCGCCGAACATTTTTTAATGGAGATGCTGACGGGCAGTCCCAATTTCATTCGTCATTACAACCACATTGGCTTCCAGAGTTATTATGTCCATCCGGGCATGTTGGAGACCCTCGACAAATTGCGTTTTGATTGTTACCGGGTTGGAAGTGTAAAAGAGAGCATCGATGAGATGGAGCCAGTATTGCGCAACAGCCATTTGCTGA
>JBDKIP010000152.1:0-2966 GCA_039797015.1 Bacteroidota bacterium | reverse complement strand
ATTACGTATTGTCAGAGGGGGACAAAACATTGATCGCGGCACTGTATCCCCGCAACCCGGCGGCCATGAAGAATGTAGTGCCTAAAGTGCAGATCGAAAATTTCACAGGCATGGATATCAGTTATGATGAATCTCGCAAAGGGTTGGTCATGTATCCCAAACTGGATTTGAAAACCAATAGCCGCCTGGGTGAAGTTTGGGTCGTCGCTCGTTTGGTTTACTACGAAGGATACTATGTGCGAACCAATTTCAATTATTACAACTGGGGCGGCACGGTGGCTACTTATTACAAGTTGAATCTGATGCCCAGCAAAAGTTACAGCATGAACAAGGGCAATAAAAGTTTCGAGATGTTTTTGCCAGAAAAATATGTTCCTGAATTGGCGAGTCCAGATGTGTATATTCAATTCAGTGTATACCTGGATGATCCGAAAAACAATCAACAAAAAAGACTTTTGTTCAGCAAAGAGGTTGAACCGGGGCAGTCGCTCAAAAAATTTCAGCAGTAAGCGCGGTTTTTGTTTCCATGCGGCAGGAAGGATTTTTGGATGATTTCGCACCCATTTCATTGGAAGAAACCAATCGTCGTGCTTCCTTGTTGCGACGGGTGGATACGAAATATGTGATTCGTCCCGATCAATTGGATTGGGTGCTTGCCCATTGGAAAAATTCGCACCAGATACTGGAGATCGATGGAAACCGGATCTTTCATTATCACAGTGTGTATTACGATACCCCTGCTTTGGATTTGTATCACGCCCATCATTCGGGTGCGGCCAGCCGGGTTAAGTTCCGTACCCGAGAGTATACCGATTCGCAACAGGCATATTATGAAATCAAAAATCGTGCGAATACCGGGGTGACGGACAAACAACGCATTCGCGTACGCGCACTGGATCAACTACCACCCCTGTTGACGGAGGCGTCCAAGCAGTACCCGCGAAGACTTGGCGGGCAATTGATCGGTGAGGTGTTGCGGGTTGACTACGACCGGATCACGTTGGTTTCAAGAGAAGGAGGGGAGCGCATTACCGTCGATTTGAATCTCAGCTACCGGGCAGCAGGCAAGGTGGAGCACTATCCGGACCGGGTGATCATCGAAATAAAACATGCACGTGGTGTACGCACTCGTGAACGCGACTTGTTTCGTTCACTGGGTATTCGTCCCGGTTCCATCAGTAAGTACTGTTTGGGGAGCCTTTCACTCTATCCGAATGTCAAGAAAAATCGCTTCCAATTGCCATTGCGTATCTTAGCCAAACAACTAACTGATCATGGAGCTGCTGCAAGTACCGGTTGAAGAGTCGGTACAATTCTTTGAGAAACTGAACATGAAGTTTGCTATCCGGCTGGGGATCGATCTGGTCACCACCTTCATCATCGTTCGGCTGATCTACTTTCGCCATTACCGTCGGACGGATCTTTTTCTCACCTTCTTTGCCTTTAACGTTACCATCTTTCTGATTTCTTATCTGCTCAACAAGGTAGAAATGACTATGGGGGCAGCCTTCGGGCTGTTTGCTGTCTTTTCGATGCTTCGGTATCGAACGGAGAACATTTCCGCCAAGGACATGACCTATATCTTCATCGTGATCGCCATCGGGTTGGTCATGGCCATCAGCAAAGGTGGATGGGATGAGTTGAGTCTGATCGGCTTGATTGTCGTAGTATTGATGGCCTTGCTGGAGAGCAATTGGCTGATCCGCAGAGAAAGTATGCAAGAGGTGAATTACGACCGGATCGAATTGATCCAACCGGAGCGTCGAGCAGAATTGATGGAGGATTTAAAAGCACGCACCGGGTTGAACATTTTACGTATTGAAATCGGCAAGATCGATCTACTTAAGGACACCGCTCGAATCACCATTTTTTACTATTGACATGCTAAGAATTTCTATACTAATATTAACGACTTGCCTTTTATATCAGCTCCCGGCGCATGCCCAGACGAGTTCAGCCGACCCGGTTGACGTATTGGGTTGGTATGGCACCAGTCTCACAGTTGATTTGAAGAATAAGTGGGAGGTGGGGATTGATTACCAAGCACGATTTGAGGACAACCTGGCCTCTTACAAGGGCTCTTACATAAGTTTTTCAGGCCGCAAGGGCATCTCCAAGCGAGTGGGATTACTGGGGGAGTACCGCCTGGGTTTGCGACAACAGTCAACTTTTCACCGGTTCTCCGTTGGGGCGGATTTTGAACCCAAGGTTAAAAAGATCGATCTGTCGTTTCGGGTGTTGGTCTTGAACAACATCCAGGACTTTTTGGATCCGGTGGAAGCCAGCCGCGATGATCTTTTTTGGCGGGCCCGCGTGAAATTTGGGTTTCCGCTACACAAAAAATGGGATGCTTATATAGGCATCGAGCCCGTGATGAAATTCGGGGGCAATCGGTTTGTCGATAATTTGCGTAATACGGTCGGGGTAAAACATCGTCTTTCCAAGCAAGCTAAATTGGATCTGTATTACATGTACAGACCGGACTATGCAAAGGCTTCATACAACCGGTTGTTTCATGTGGTGGGGATGAATGTCGATTTTAAAATGGCTCCGGGGAAGAAGAAAAAATAGACATTTTACATTGTGGCAGATTTTTATCTAAGGGAAAGGTCCGTTACGGACCAGTGACCTTTTTCATTTGTAAGGACGGCTTTGTGTTCTTCCGTTTGACGCATCGGTTCTTCGGTTTGGTATTCCGGAGCCAGTCCGGAGGTAGGATAGCGGGTATAATCGATTTGGAAGCTGACAGTAGTGGAGTTGGGGGTGGAACCTCCCTCCATTTTTAGAACATTGAATTGATGAATGTCGATCCGGTTTCCGCCGGGCATATCGCCGTTTTCGAGGATCTGTTTTTTGATCAGAGATGCAGCTTCGCCCGTATCTGGGCCTGATAATTTGGTTGTGCAGCTAACAAGGGCAAGTAGGCAAACTACAAGGCCTGGAAGGATCTTTGGGAATCGGTTCAT
>JBDKIP010000151.1:0-3606 GCA_039797015.1 Bacteroidota bacterium | reverse complement strand
GCCGCTGAACGTCCCATCGAAAAAGTGCTGATGATCGTGATCACGAGCGACCGCGGACTCGCCGGTGCCTACAACGCCAACGTGGTAAAACTGACCAAAGCCACCATCGCCGAGAAATACGCCGAGATCCAGAAAAATGGCAACCTCCACATCTGGAACATCGGTAAAAAAGGATACGAGAGCCTGACCAAATCGGGCTACCAAACCGATGCCCGGTTCAAGGATATCTTCCTGAACCTCACCTTCGAAGCCGTACAGGAAGCCGCATCGGCCGCCATGAAGGCTTTCGAGAACAAAGAATACGATGTGGTTGAGATCGTGTACAGCCAATTCAAAAACGCCGCCACCCAGCGCTTTGAACTGGAACGATTCCTGCCCATCCCCAAATCCGCCCCCACCGAAAACAAGGCACAAGCCGATTTCATTTTCGATCCCAACCGCGATGAACTCATCGCCGAACTCATGCCCAAGATCCTCAATACGCAACTATACAAAGCCGTGCTGGATGCCAACGCCTCCGAACACGGTGCGCGCATGACGGCGATGGACAAAGCCAGCGAAAACGCAAACGAAATGCTGCGTGCCCTAAAGATCTCTTACAACCGCGCCCGCCAGGCCGCCATCACCACCGAACTCACCGAGATCGTCAGTGGTGCCGCCGCCCTGCAGGGTTGATGAAATCATTCCATGGAAATTACGCAACTCATACCCCACGTAGAGGCCCTGATCTTCGCCTCCGACCGTCCGCTCAGCACGCTCGAACTGACCGACCTGATCAACCAGGCCTTCGGATTCATGGAGGATAAGATCCCCATGGACCAGGTAGAAGCCGCCATTGAAGGCGTGGCCGAGAAATACGCTGCCGAATTCTACCCCTTCGAAGTGCGCCAAAGTGGTGGGGGCTGGCAGTTCCTGTCCAAAAAAGAATACCACAAAACAATCGCACAACTCAACGGCGATAAGTTCCTGAAACGCCTCTCCGTAGCCGCCCTCGAAACCCTCGCCATCATCGCCTACAAGCAACCTGTCACCAAAGGTGAGATCGAATCCATCCGCGGCGTCAGCTCCGACTACGCGGTACAGAAATTGCTGGAGAAAGAATTGATCGTCATCAGCGGAAGAAACGAAAAACTGCCCGGACACCCCCTGCTTTACACCACGTCCAAAAGCTTCATGGATTATTTCGGGATCAATTCCCCCGAAGACCTCCCCAAGATCAAAGAAGTATTGGCCGATCAGATCGTATTGCCCACCTATATCAGCGAAGCACTACAGACAGGTGACGCAGAAGCCACCCCTGAATCCGACACTGAACCCACAGAGCCGATCATCGAAGAAACCGATCCCGGCGCCGGCGAAGAAAGTTAATGGAACCACGTCTCACCCACGGGCAACTACTGGAAGCGGCTCATCGGTACGGCACGCCGCTCTACGTCTATCACGCCGAACGCATCACCCATCAGTTCGAACATCTTCGTAACGCATTTCACGGACTCCCCGCGCGTTTTTTCTACGCCGCCAAAGCCCTCACCAACTTGCACATCCTGCATCACATCCGTACCATCGGTGCCGACGTGGATTGCAGCTCGATCAACGAAGTGAAACTGGCCCTCAAGGCGGGCTTTCAACCGCAACAAATTCTGTACACTTCCAACAGCGTGGCCTTCGAAGAGATCGCCGAAGCCCGCGCACTAGGCGCACACATCAACATCGATAGCCTTTCCAATCTCCAAAAATTTGCCGAGGCCAACCGAGGCAGCTATCCAGTGGGCATCCGACTGCGCCCCAACATCCTGGCCGGGGGAAATATGCAGATATCGACCGGACACGATCGGAGCAAATTCGGCATCGCTCTTTCCGATCTGCCCGAAGTATACAAACTGATCACCGAAAAAGACCTGCACGTACGCGTGCTGCACATCCATACCGGCAGCGAGATCAAAGACGTGGACGTGTTCATCAAAGGATTGGATCTGCTCTTCGATCTGGCCCCGAATTTTCCGCATCTGCAAGTGATCGACCTGGGCGGGGGATTCAAAGTGCCCTACCAAGAAGGGGAGACCGGCACCGACATCCACGCGCTTGCACAAGCCGTCGAAAAACATCTCTATGCCTTCGAAAACCGAACCGGCATCGATCTCGAGATCTGGTTCGAGCCAGGAAAATATTTTGTGGCCGAAGCCGGCAGCTTGCTCTGTACCGTTAATGTGCTCAAACGATCCGACCACATTGAATTCGCAGGAGTGAACAGCGGACTCAATCACCTGATCCGCCCCATGTTCTACGAGGCCTATCATCCCATCGAGAACATTTCTCGTCCGAATGGGATGAAAAAAAACTACACGGTGGTAGGAAATATCTGTGAAACGGATACGTTCGCGGAAGACCGTCCCCTAGCTGAAATACAGGAAGGAGATGTGCTCTGCATCCGTAACGCAGGCGCCTATGGATTTGAAATGGCCTCTCCGTACAATGCCCGGTTTCGTCCGGCAGAAGTGCTGTTCCGCGAGGGGGTGATGCATCTCATCCGCCGCCGCGAAACACTGGACGATCTATTGCTCGCGCAAACGCCCCTGGGCGAGTAACTCTGGAGACTTTAGTTTACTGTAACCAACATGGTGGATGTGGCATTGATGGGGAATTCACCCATGCCCGTTGACACTGCACCGGTGGAGATCGTTTTCAGGTTTTTTTCCTTGAGGATGCCTGTTTTGCGATCGACGGTGATCGTTCCTTCGGTTTTGTTCTTCATGCTGATGTTTACTTCCATGCCCATGGTTTCTTGCACGCGTACGGTGGATGAATTCGATAAGAAATTCAAGAGGATCACTGCGTCGTTGATGGATGCTACGGAATAAGCTTCCTCAGTTTTGGTGCCGTTGCGTTCGATGGTGTTGGTCCAGCCGTCGCCCACACCCACTTCAGTGGATGGCAATACTTTGAAGAAACTCGCCTCGCCTTGCTTGGGGGCATCGGTCATCGTGCTGATCTCTCCCATGAATTGCGCGAGCATACCGGCAGCGGCCTCCGTTTTTTTGGAAACGCCGCCCTCTGCCACTGCCATCAGGGTGTTACCCGAGGCGTCGATCACCAAATTCATTTTTTTACCCATCATTTCCTTTACACTTGACCCGTAAGCGCCTTTCATGTCCTTTTCTGAATCTGAATCAAAATTGATGTCCTCGCCCATGCCACCGGCCGTCATGCGGATCCGCTTCAACTCCTGACTCAGGGTATGACTCTCCTCCGTGGTATTGGTGACCCGAACGATCTGATCAACGGATGATTCCGATTTCATTTCGATCTCATTGCCCATCGCATTCACGAAATTGCTACTGGTATTCTTGGTGGTGATGGTCAATTGCTGCCCGGGCTGGAAGATGAGTTTGCCGGATACTTTTTGAGCGTGCAGGCTGAAGGTGATGATTGTCAGTAGGAGGGTGGTTAGTACGCGCATGATTAAATAGTTTGAGAAGTTTGAATAGTTTAAGTAGTTTAAATAGTTGGGTTGCCTGGTGGTCGATTTATCGAAGTTTAATTCTGCGGTCCGGATGGAAGTTTGAGGTCGTTTTTCCTGGGCCCGGAGGTAAAGGTCGTTTAATTCGG
>JBDKIP010000150.1:0-4715 GCA_039797015.1 Bacteroidota bacterium | reverse complement strand
TTGGCTCTTTCGGTGCCGATGCCTTCGATGGATTGCAGCGCTCCACGTTTTGCACGAAAGATCTCCTCCGGAGAAAAATGCTTGAGCAGCAAGCGTGCTTGAACAGGACCAATCTGGGGCACAAGGGTCAAGGCAATGAGATGCAGCAGTTGATCCGACACGGTGCAAATCTAGATGGGACAACTGCAGGACAAACGATTATTGTCGCAGTATTTTCATCTCACTTCTTCGGTTTTTTGCTCGTCCGGCTGCGGTGTTGTTCTCGGCAATCGGGCGTGTGGCTCCATATCCCTTTGCTTGGAGTCGGTTGAGGGGGATGCCTTGTTCGGTGAGGAATTGAACGACGGATTCCGCGCGTCGTTTGCTGAGTGAAAGATTTTCTGCCGCAATGCCCTGGTTGTCGGTATGGCCGCTGATCTCAATGATCAGCGTTGAATTTTCGCGCAACAGTTCGACGAGGTTCATGAGTTCGGCTCGGGAGCTGTCCGACAATTCTGCACGGTTCGTGCGGAAGTAAACGTGTTTGAGGATGATCGACGTGTCTTTGGAGAGGGGTTGCAGTTGTACGTTGAGTTGTTGGGGCGTGGCGTCGATCGTTTTTTTCATCTCGAATACTTCGCTGTGAAAGAAGTATCCGGGTTGTCGGATCGAGAGGAGATAATTGGTACCGGCAGGTAGGGTGACCAAGTAATTCCCGTTCTCATTTGCCTGCACGCGGGTGATCTCTTTTCCACTCTCCGCTTCTCGAAGATTCAGCCAGGCGGATATGGGTTTGTTGTTTGATTTGTCCGTAACGATTCCTTTGATCCAGTAGGTGGGTGTGGGACGTGCATGTTCGGGCAAGCTAAATTGATACAGGTCCATGTCTCCATAGGAATCACTTCGGTTACTTGCGTAGTAGGCCGTCACTCCATCGGCTGCTATGATCAAACTTCCTTCCCGGTCGATGGTGTTGATGGGGTAGCCCAGGTTCTGCGGTGCTGACCAGGATCCATCCGCCTGTTTCTTCGATAAAAAAAGATCGTCGTTTCCGTAACCGGGCCATACGGAGCTGGTGAAATAGAGGGTTTGATTGTCTGCATGCAAGAAGGGACATTGTTCATCGCCCGTAGTGTTGATGTTGGGACCGAGGTTGATGGGATGATCCCATTGTCCGTTGCGCATCAAATGCGATACATAGATGTCGACGCCGCCGATGCCGCCGGGTCTTCGGCTCACGAAATACAAGGATCGTTTGTCTGGCGAGAGACAGGGTTGCGACTCCCATTGGTCGGTATTGATGCGCCCGCCAAGATTTTTTCCGGGAGTCCATCCTTGTGGTGTGCGGTAGGAGATGTAGATGTCGCATCCGCCATAGCCATCGGGACGCGAGCAGGCCGTGAACACCATCCATTCACCATCCTGCGAGATGTGCATGGCCCCTTCGTTGGTAGGTGTATTCACTTCTCCGGGCAATGGCAAGGATCGTTGCCATTGGTTGTTGGAATCGCGTTCCGTTGCAAAGAAATCTTCGTTTCGTCCGTTGAGGTTGCGCGTAAAGGCTAGTTGTTTTTCATCGATCGTGATGGAGGGAAGATACTCGTGGTGTTGGCTATTGACGAGCGGACCCAGATTTCGGGGTTCGAACCGATAGCCGGTGTCGGTTCGGTTGGCTTGATGGTCTACGCCAAAAGCAAACCGTACTCTTTTTTTCTGAAGATAATTTTTGATTGCCGGCGTATTGCCTGCCGGCGTACGCAGCAAGGAATCGATGAGCGAGAGGGCTGATTGAAATTCGCCGATCCCGGCCAATTCTTCCGCCAACACGGGTAAAAAGGGTTCTATTGACGATGCATCGATCTGGCGGGCGCGCTGAAAAGACTGCACTGCCAGTGTATGCAGTTTTCGGGCGGCATAAGCGAGTCCCAATCCTGCATGACCGCGGGCCAGGGTTGAATCGATCGAAAGCGCTTCACGAAAAAGGCCGGTGGCATGTATGTTCTCGTCTTCTTCCAACCGGATGAATCCCTGATCGATGAGTTGGTTGGCTCGTTTGATCGCGGATTTCGGTTGTGCCACCGCGCAGCCGCTGCAGATGAGCCACATCGACATCAAGCCGGTTATGATCGTGCGCAACATGTTTCTAAACTACTTGTTTTTCGTTGCGTGAGCGTAGATCATCTGTTAATTCTAGGGAACGTTGAGATACTTGTGTGTTTGCAGCGTAGCTCTCCAGGTCGGATTGGCTTTGACAAAGTCAACGATCAATCCCATCATCTCGTCAGAACGATCCCATTCCGGTTGCAAAAACAAGGCGCAGTGCTCATTCACGGCGGCGGCATGTTGTTCTGCCCAGGCCAGATCGCTTTTGTGAAAGACCACCACTTTCAATTCATGGGCCAATGGCAAAATCGCTGGTAGCGGTGCCTTAAATTTTTTGGGGGAGAGACAGATCCAGTCCCAGGTGCCGGTCAACGGGTGCGCACCCGAGGTTTCCAGATGTGTTTTATATCCGGCTTGCTTAAGTTGTTCGGTCAGCGGCCCCAGGTCATGCATCAACGGTTCACCGCCGGTAATGACCACCAGTCGAGCAGGTGTTTTTCGAATTTCCGTGAGGAGTTCTTCGATCGTACGATCGGGATGTTTGGTGCGGTCCCAACTTTCTTTCACGTCGCACCACACGCAGCCTACATCACAACCGGCGAGGCGAATGAAATAGGCAGCTTTGCCTTGGTGCATTCCTTCCCCCTGCAGGGTATAGAAATGTTCCATCACGGGAAGGGACGCGTGCGTGTTCATTCGTTAGTTGTCTTTCTGTTGACAGGCATGCAAGGTGTTTTGCAGCAAGGCGGCAATGGTCATGGGACCAACCCCGCCCGGTACCGGTGTGATCCAACTGCATAGCGGGGCCACGTTTGCATAATCGACATCGCCTTTCAATTCGAAGCCTGATTTTTTGGAAGGATTTTCGACGCGGGTGATGCCCACGTCAATTACCACCGCGCCGGGTTTGATCATGTCGGCTTTTACGAATTCAGGTTGACCCAGTGCGGCAACGACGATGTCGGCACGTCGGATGTGATCGGATAGATTTTTTGTCTTTGAATGACAGAGGGTAACGGTGCAGTTGCCTTGTGGTCCGGGCTGGCTGAGCAAAATGCTCATGGGTCGGCCTACGATGTTGCTTCTGCCGATCACCACGGCTTCTTTGCCAGCGGTTTCAATGTGGTAGTGGTGGAGCAGCAATTGGATGCCATAGGGGGTGGCGGGGATGAATCCGGGTTGTCCCTGCATCAGGAGCCCTTGGTTCACGGGATGAAAACCGTCTACATCTTTTTCCGGAACGATGGCGTGGATCACTTCTTCTTCCCGGATGTGTTTGGGAAGGGGAAGTTGCACCAGGATTCCATCCACGTCCGCATCCAAATTCAATTTTTCTATTTGTGCGAACAATTCATGTTGCGACAGATCTGCTTCGAAATGAAGCAAGGTGGAGCGGATGCCGGCTTCCTCACAGGCTTTGACCTTGGCGCCAACATAGGTGGCGCTGGCGCCGTTGTTCCCTACAAGAATGGCGGCGAGGTGCGGTTGTTTTTTTCCTTCAGCGATCCGTTGGGCAACTTGAAGACGTATTTCATCCCGAATGGCCTGCGCGGCTTTCTTCCCATCTAGTACTTGCATGACGCGAAGGTACGGGCCTGTTTTTTTCCCCATTGAAATCAGCAAAACACGCTCCCGTTTTTTTGCCAACGCGGGTGGGGGCAAGCTATTTTGTCCCAATGAAACACATCTTGCTTCTTTGGTTGTTGATGGCACAGATTTTTGTCAGCTCTCTGTGGTCTCAGCCGGGCTTCTCTGGGTTGGCGGGCCGGTTTCAGTTTCGGGAGATGAGTGATCAGGCGGACACGGCAGTTCGCAGCGTTTCGTTGCCGATCTGGTTTCCGTTGCCGGGAGGCGCGCCTGAATTTTATTTCGGTGCCGTGAATCGTTTTGGGTTGGGTGGGTTGACCGAATGCGTTTTTGGGGGAAGCCTGTTGACTGCAGGCGGTGGTTTGCGGGTGGATGCATTTACGTCGGGGGATGTGCATTATCGTCGGGCCGGCGGACAATTTTCAATGATCCGGCGATTGTCTGCGGCGCTTTGGTTTGGAACCGGCATGGGTTTTTCCTTCACGGGCATAAGCGGGTATGGATCGAGTTGGGCGCCTCAGGTGCGCCTGGGATTTGCAGGCATGATTGGTCCGAAATCCTATTGGGGTTTTGGCTGGGAGAATCCGCAACAGGTGTTGTCTGCGAAAGCCTGGTATGGGAATGAAGCCATGCGGATCAGACTGGGGTTGACACATGTGCTGTCGAGTCGTCTTGATTTTTATGGCAGCATGGAATGGGAATCGGGCGTGGGCGTTTCGGGCATGTTGCGCGCACATCATCGGATCTCTTCGCTATGGAAAATGGGGTTGGGTTGGGCTTGGCGACCGGATCAGATCCTGCTATCGGTTCATCGAAAATGGCGAGGGGGATGGATGGGGGTTGGTTTTTCACAGGATCCGGTGTTGGGTTCCTCTTTTTCATTTTTTTCTCAGTGGGCGGCTCAGAAAAATAAACGTTGAGTCAATGCGGTCTTTGTTGTTGTGTTTGCTAACGATTTGTTCGGTTGATCTGTTTTCACAGGAAACAGAGCGGGAGATTTTTGTGATGCGGGAAGAGGAGTTGACGGATCTGGCGGCTGAACAGTT
>JBDKIP010000149.1:0-4387 GCA_039797015.1 Bacteroidota bacterium | reverse complement strand
TGAAACACTCACTCCCGTACAACAATTGAATGAACGCATCATGATTGCGCTACGAACCGAGGAGGGATTGGATCTTTCCCTCATCGGATCCACCATTCAGAAAAAATGGGAGACGCTCATCAAAAACCAGTTGGAGATGGGGTGGCTGCTGGTAAATGAAAATAGATTGAAACTAACCAACCTCGGAAAATTACATGCAGATGGCATCGCAGCGGCCTTGTTTCTGGAAGAGACCGATCAGATCAACTGAGTTTCTAGCCGTTTGAATGTTTCCTGCGGATCGGCATTGCCCCAACAGATCCGATACACGGCTTCCGCAATAGGCATTTCAGCCTTCACCCTGCTTTCATTGACCTGGAAAATACAATTGGATGCAGGCAATCCTTCCGCCACCATGTTCATTTCAGCCTTGGCCGCTTCGATCGAATACCCTCTGCCGATCAATCCCCCCAGCCGTCGGTTGCGACTGTGTAATGAATAGCAAGTCACCAACAGGTCCCCCAAATAAACAGAGGCCGCATAATTCGGCATCATGCGATGCGTAATCGGATCTTCCGATTCTTGCTCCCCCACCACAATGTGATAGGCACCCAGCTTTTTTAAGAATCCGGCCATTTCATCTGCCGCATTGGCAATGAGTACACTCAGGAAATTATCACCATAGTCCAACCCATTGGAAATACCTGCACCCAGGGCATAAACGTTTTTCAGGATGGCAGCATACTGGACTCCCAGAATGTCATCGTTCACGAGGGTATTGATATATTCGTTCGAAAAATGAGCCGCAATCTGCTCCGCCATGGAGGTATCCATCCCCGAAAAGGTCAAGTAGGATAATTTTTCAGCAGCAACTTCTTCGGCATGACTCGGTCCCAGCAAGGCGAAATAATCATTCAACGGCAAGGCTGCCTGCTGCAACAAATAATCATTCAACAATAAATTGCTTCCGGGCAGCAATCCTTTCACAGCTGAGATCACTTTCTTTCCGGACCAGGCCTGCGGAGAAGTATTGTGTAAGGCCGATTCCAAATAGGCTGCCGGCACAGCGATCAGTATCCATTCGGAAGTTCGCAAAACCAACTCCAGGTCGGTGGAAAATTCAATCCGCTCAATCGGAAAACGAGTGGAAGTAAGGTGACGCGGGTTGTGCTTTTTTCGCTGAAATCCATCGATGATCGACTGCTCCCGCACCCACCAGGAAATGGCATGTCCGTTATCGGTCAATACCTTGGCCAGTGCCGTCGCCCAACTGCCACTTCCTACGACCGCGATTCGTTTCATAGAGGCAGACATTCGATCAATTTACTTCTTTTCAAAAAGTTTCTCTTTTGATACGATGGTAACCTTCGCGCCATCTTTCAAGGTCTTACTCAGTGAAGCAAATGGTGCCACCACCACTTCCTCGTTGCCTTTCAGCCCGGTCAATATCTGAATGAAGTTGATGTCTTGTACACCGGTCGTAACAACTACTTTCTTTACCGTGCCATCTGGCTGGGACACAAACACCACTTCCTCCAAGTCGGTACCCCCCATATCCATCTCCGCATTCTGATCCATGCCCTCTGCCTCTGTTCGTTCTTTCTTCATGTCCTCGAGTGTCTCCTCTCCCCCTTTCAGCCGGGCGGTGACCGCTGCAATGGGAACCGCCAATACATTTTCCACGCGTCGGGTTTTGATGTCCGCGCTGGCGTTCATACCCGGACGAAACGGGAAACGTTGGGTCAATAAATCCTGATACGACGAAGCATCCAAACGGATGCGTACCTCATAGTTCGTGACATCATTGGCACTGGTCAATGCCGCCGCCGATTTGGTACTGCTGGCGATCTTCGTGACCACCCCCTTGAATTTCCGTTTGCTGTATGCATCTACCTCCACATCCGCCGAATCGCCGATGTGAATTTTTACAATGTCATTTTCGCCCACATCAACGCGCACCTCAATCACCGACATGTCCGCCACCGTCATCATCTCCGTACCGATGTTGAAGCTGTTCCCTGCCACACGTTCCCCTTTTTTCACCTTGAGCGAGGAGATCACCCCACTCATGGGAGCGGTCAGTGTCGTACGGCCCAAGTCCTTGTTCGCACGGCTCAATCCAACCTGCGATCCCTGCACCGTTGCCTGCAAGGATTGCAAGGTTTGTTCAGCAGCGCGCAAATTTGCCCGGCTTGAACGCAAACTGGTTTCGAATTGCTCCAGCTCGGCTTTTGAAATGACCTTATCCTCGTACAATTTTTTATTCCGATCGTAGTTCAATTGTGCCTGCTCCACCGTAGCCCGCAAGCCTTCCAGACCCTCTTGCGTATTGCGCACAGAGGCAGATGTTTGTTGCACACGGGAACTGGCCTCATCGCGCTGCAACGCATAAATATCGGCATAGATGCGGGCCAATACCTGTCCCTTCGTTACACTATCCCCTTCTTGTACCGATAATTCGGTGATCTCGCCGGAGATGTCGGGACTGATCTTCACTTCAACTTCAGGATATACTTTCCCGCTGGCATTGACCGATTCAATGATGGTGCGGGTCATGGCTTTGCCCACCGCTACTTTTTCATCTCCCTCTTTGCCACCCATCACACGTACAACGACCCAGATCAACAGCGCCACTGCGATCAATACATAAAACCATTTTTTCTTCAACTTCTTGAACATATCCTTGAGATTATAAATGAATTAAAGTTTGAGTCCCTGTCCCTTATAAAACTCCAGCAGCTTCATCTTGAATACATAATCGTATTGCGCCGACAACAACTGGGTCTTGGCCACTTGCAAATTGTTGCGGCTGTTGTTCAATTCGAAAGCCGACAACAAATTCAGGTCATAACGCTTGCTGGCAAATTCAAATGCCCGTTCAGCCGTTGCTACCGCGCGCTGACGAGCCGTGAACTGTTGCAAGGCCGTGGTGGCATCGGTGAACGCTTTGTAGATGTCCTGCTTCAATTGGAGTTGCCCTTGTTCTTTTTGCAATTCCCATTGCTTGATCGTGTATTGAGAACGCTGCCAGTTGATGCGGGCAGACTGTCCATTGAAAATGGGCACATTCAAACCAATGCCAATGCTCTGACCAAAGTTCTTGCTGAATTGATCGGTGATGGGACCCGGACGGAAATAGCCCACCACATTGGATCCTTCGATGTAATTGGGCAACTCAACCGGATAGAAAGTGCCTCCACCAGCGTTCACGCGCAATCCGGTAGGCGAATATCCAGTGAGTACTTGATCATAGATTGCTTTCTTGAAAGAGATGGCATTGGTAGCCAAACTTCCAAAGGCACTGATCGATGGATACAACCCTGATTTGGCGGCCTGAGATTGTTTGCGTGCCGCCTGCAAGCGCAATTCATTCACTTTTTGCTGAGGAAGTAAGGTCACCGCAGAGAGATACACATTCTCCGGCTGCAATTCAGAAAATGGCAACAGAGGAATGGAGGCCACAGGAGGCGTGGCAATGGAAAAAGGTTGGCCGGCATCCAAATTCAAAAGGGCCTTCAACTGTAACAACAACAACTGAACGGATCCCTCAGCACTCACCAGCGAAGCACTGTCGCGTGCTACCTGGGCTTCGAGCTCCACTGCATTCAATTCGGGTAAGGCCCCGGCATCTACCCGACGACGCGTGGCATCGTGTTGTGTACGGGTGAGTTCCAACTGTACCTGCGCCAACCGAACCTGCTCTTTGGCCAACAAAGCTTGTAAATAAGCTACGGCCACATTCAGCGCAATGTCATCCTGTGTTTTTTTGGTCTGCTCCCGATCGGCATCCCAACTCAGTTTACTTGCCTCGGTATTGTACTTGCGGGAAAACCAATTGAAGAGTGTCACCCCCGACTGCAACTGCATTCCCACGTTGATGAAGTTGTTGTCTTCCAGCACCCCCGTTGTTGGGTTTTCGGAACGACCCAGCCGATAACCGGTGCTTCCGCCAAAATTCAGCGTGGGCAACTGAGCATTTTTGTTTTGCTTGTAAGTCAGCTGGGAGAACCGGGATTGCAGATCGGCCTGACGAACAGAAATGTTATTCAGGATGGCATGATCGACACATCGGCGCAGATCCCATACTTCTTGTGAGAAAGAAAGCTGGGAAATGAATAGGGAACCCAGCGCGAGGACAATTCGTCTCATAGGGGGCAAAATTAACAAGGCGGATCGAGTCCACCCCCTTTGTGAGCACACTTTTTAGACGTAAAAATTGTTAAAGCCCCTTGAAATCATACTTACAGCAGCAAAACCGGCTTTTTGCCCAGTGTAGAATGACCAAGGTCAATGACCGATGTCCGATGTCGGATGACCAATGACCGATTTAGTTTAATAGATATTAGTTCAGCGGGATAAAGGGGCTTCCAGATCCTATTGGATATTTGACATTGGACATTCGACTGTA
>JBDKIP010000148.1:0-5819 GCA_039797015.1 Bacteroidota bacterium | reverse complement strand
GGGAAAGTAGAAAATACGAAGCGCCCGTACGATGCGCAGAAGAACCGAAACGCTTCGACAGATATGTGTAAATGCTCGTCAAGTTCAATCGGTAGTACAGGGGCAACAACACAAAGGCCACCACGATGTATCCAAGCAAATACCCCAACACCAATTGGAAATAGTGAAAATTGCCTTTCCCCACATCGCCCGGTACGCTGACAAACGTAACGCCCGACAAAGAAGTACCGATCATGCCAAAGGCGACCAATGCCCAGTTGCTGTTTCGATTCCCAATGAAAAACGACTCGTTGTCGGCATTGCGGGAGGTGTACCAGGCCACACCCAGCAACAACAGGAAATAACCGATTACAAAAGAGAAGAGGATGATGGGGGTCATAACGCTAAAGTTTGAAAGGTAGACAAAAAACCACTACTTTTTGCGCATGAAAATGCAATCGGTAGCGGTGTTTTGCGGCTCCAAAAATGGAAACGATCCGGCTTATTCCAATGACGCCAAATCACTGGGCGAACTGCTGGCAGATCGATCCATCACCGTGGTCTATGGCGGAGGAAGTGCCGGACTGATGGGCAACGTAGCAGACGGAGCACTTTCAAAAAATGGAAAGGTTGTGGGCATCATTCCCAAACTGTTGGTGGAATGGGAGGTCGCACACCGAAGTTTAACGGAACTGATCGTGTGCGACGACATGCACCGACGCAAACAAATGATCTATGGCAAATGCGATGCGGCGATCATTCTACCCGGCGGGTTTGGAACACTCGATGAATTGTTTGAGGTACTGACTTGGAACCAACTGACCATCCACGACAAGGAGATCCTGCTCTTAAATACTCATGGTTTCTATGACCACCTGTTGCTGCATTTGGACAAACTGAAAGATACTGGCTTTCTGTACGCGGGCGCCTATGAAAAGCTCCATGTATTCCGCACGCCGAACGAAGTGGTGAATTGGCTTACTCAGCGCAACGAATTGCCCTGAAACAACGGAATCTGCAACCCGCCGCGTACGATGGGTATGGTACGCCCATAGGCATCGGTATACGGAGAATTGATATCCCCTCCCACATCAAAAAGAACCGCGAGGTAAAAGAACGGATTTCCTCCCCGACCCTGACGTCCGGAAGTATATCCACCTCCAATGAGTGTGCTGGAAGAAGCCACGGAAATTTTTTCCTGAACCCCTGCTCTGGGGATATACGTTTGACGGATCGAATTGCGCTCCACTTGTCCTTGCAAGAACAAAAAACGCACCGGATAGATGCGGGCAAACCCTCCTCCCCCGAACATGGTCTGCCGAAGTTTATCATTCAAGACCCCATTGTAATCACGAATGCTGGAAAAGGTATAATTCACCACCAACCCGGCATCCAACCAATTCGTGAGACTGTATCCCAAAACGGGTGAGCCTCCCACCAAGAAAGTATTTCCGAAAAAAGAAAGAGACAGACTTCCACCGCTAAAGAGATTCTGTTGAAAAGGTCTTTTTTCCTCCTCGTCGTTGGCGGCTGTCCACTGCGCATTCAACGATAAACCGATAAAAAGTACACTGACAAAAAACAATGATTTTTTCATCGCACTGGTTTAATTAGTTGTCGCTGGAAGAATCTTCCCCGGATTCAGAATGTTGTTCGGATCGAATGCCAGCTTGATGGAGCGCATCAAGTCAAGATTGACAGAGGAGAAAACTATATCCATGAAATCTTTCTGGATCAGTCCCACTCCATGCTCCCCGCTGATGGTGCCCCCCAATCCATATACCAATTTGAATAGATCCCGAAGGATCGCTTTTACGCCCTCGTGTCCGTAGCTGTTGGGCACTCCCGGATGATGAATGCGGATGTGAAGATTCCCATCTCCGGCATGGCCATAGCAAACCACGTCAAATCCATGCATCGCCCCCAGCTCCTTCACACCCTTGATCAATGCAGGCAGCTCTGCACGAGGCACAACCGTATCCTCTTCGATGGTATATCCAACCAATTTCACTGCCTCTGCCACACGGCGCCGTAATTTCCAGAGCGCGGCTTTCTGTTGAGCATCCACCGCAAAATAGATTTCCCCAATGTCGTATTGCATCAGCAAGGCACCGATCGCTTCCATTTCCTGCATCAGTACGTCCTGGTTGTTTCCATCCACTTCAATGATCAGATGCGCCGCGGTGTCATCCGTCAACGGCACAATGGCATCTGTCACCAGCGCGCTTACGATCTTAAGCGCGTTGATTTCCATTAACTCCAGAGCACTTGGTACAAATCCTGCGCGAAAAATGGCACTCACGGCCTCGCCTGCCTGTTCCAGGTCACGAAACGGAACAAGCATCAAGAGATCGTATGTTGGAAAAGGGATAAGCTTCAAAACGATCTTGGTGACAATCCCGAGGGTCCCCTCACTGCCCACCATCAATTGAGTCAGGTTGTATCCCGTCGAATTCTTCAGCACATTTGCGCCGGTCCACATCACCTCCCCATTGGGCAACACCACCTGCAGGTTCAACACATAATCCTTTACGACCCCGTATTTGACGGCCTTCGGCCCCCCACTGTTTTCGGCAATGTTTCCTCCGATGAAACAGGAACCCCGGCTGCTCGGATCGGGAGGATAAAACAACCCTTTCTCTTTCACGGCATTTTGCAATACCTCGGTAATGACCCCCGGCTCAGTGGTCACCTGCAGATTTCGCTCATCGATGTGCAGGATCTTGTTGAGTCGTTCAGTGGATAACGATACGCCACCCAAATGGGGCAAGGCGCCTCCACTAAGGCCGGTCCCCGCCCCCCTGGGCGTAACGGGAATGCGGCGGCTGGAACAATGACGCATGATTGCCTGTATCTCTTCTGTATTAGCAGGTTTCAATACCACCTCGGGGGGAAAGACCAAGTTCTCGGTTTCATCTCGCCCATACCGCTGGCGAGAATCCTCGTCTACGAAAACATAGGCTGCGCCAATGGCCGTCCTGAAAAAATCAAGATCCGTATCCGAAATCGGTTGATAAGACATGAGGTGATGATGAAGTTGAGTAGGACAAAAATCGGCATTCCCCGTGAAAACCGGAAGGGCTTAATAACGGAAAGAGGGACACATCGATTCCCTTCCATTGCCCCGATAACGATCGCGGCGTCCTTGCTTGATCAACGAAAATTCAAAGGCACCCCTTGCCCCGTTGAATGCACTCAAACCGGAAAGCGTAACATCATAAGAGAAGGTGAATGTCAATTCATTCAACCCGATGCCGAGCAGGGGAATCACCGACTCTCCGTGACGGTAGGCCAATCCCGCAAGTAGCTCTGTTGCTCCATCCCCACTGGCATTGTACCGGGCGAGTACACTTCCCATGAGCTGCGAGGAACGTGCCTGTAACGTATAATAGGCAGCGGGACTCACGATCAATCGATCGCTTAGCTTGAAACTGCTATTGAAAAATCCGTTGTATCGCATACTCAGCCGATTGTCGGCAGAATCATTGGCTGCAAAAAAACTCTCACGGGGACGATTCACATGCATCACAGAAACCCCACCATTCAACCACACCCGGTCGTTGGGGAAATAGGCATAATTCAAGCCGGTTTGCAGATCGAGGTAATTGGACTGATTGGTCATCAACACGGGTGCACCCGCTTGATGGATGTCAAAAAATTGACCATTCCATTGGCTGGGAAAACTCAGTCCCTGTGTGTTGATCTGCTTGTTGGACCAGCCAACATTGAAGCCCAAACTCAACAAACTGCCTGAGCCCAGCATTTGGTGATAAGCCACCGCACCATAGGCTTTGGTGGACGTGAGCACACTCGCACCTGCCACATCACGCAACACGATTCCGCCCAAACCAATCCACCCGTTGGCTTCCGGATCAGTCATCAATTGCATGTCGCCAAAAAGGCTCATCGTCTTGTAGGGAAAAGCCGTAACAGAGGACCACTGATTCCGATAATTGGCTCCCAGTCGATAATCTCCATCCGGAATAAACCCAGCATTGGCCGGGTTGGTCAGCAATGGGCTATTCATGAACTGAGAAAAATGAAGATCCTGCGCACGCAAAGACAAAACACTCCCTAAGAGCATTGTGCCGATCCATCCATATCGCAGCGCCTTGTTCATCGTATCAAGGTTATGTCCCCTTTTTTATTCACCTCTACCCCATCAAAGAAAGTGGCACTCAACGTATACACGTACACATCCATTGGCTGCATCACTCCTTTGAATTTTCCATCCCACCCAATATCCTGATCGTTGGTCTCGAAAACTTTCTGTCCCCATCGATTCCAAATGGAGAACCGCAACTTCGAAATGCCATACCCACGAACATACAATACACTATTTGCATCACCGGTGAGCGGGGTGAACGCGTTGGGCACATCGATCGCCGGCATCACCAGGGCTTGAACGTCCTGGCAAACTTGACGCGGACAACCCAATGAATTGAATGCTGTCAGACAGGCCCGAAACTGACCTGTAGCGCGGTATTGGTGTACAACAGGTGCCCGGGAGGCCGTGATCAGTGAATCGCCGTCACCAAAGTCCCACCGAAAGCGAACCGCATCCGCACTTGAGTTATTCGTAAAGGTCGTTGGCGTATTGGCCTGTGGCAGCGTTGGGCTAAAGGCAAAGGAGGCGTTGGGCGCATCCAGCACCCGTATCGTAAAGCGTGCCGTATCCGTTACGTTACAAGTATTGGCATTGGTAACCACCAACACTACGTTGTATAAACCCGGATTGGGATATATATGCGTGGGACTGGCTTGGGTAGATGTAGATCCATCCCCAAAATCCCAGAAATAACTTTGTGCCGAAATGGAGTTGTTGGTAAAGACAGCATTGTAGGGTCGACATCCTTCCAAGGGGGTAGAGAAGGAAGCACTCACATTGGTGGCTACACTGATCGGCACCACCAAGGAATCCGGACCATTGCAATAATTTGTATCGATCAAGATCAATTTCACATTGTATGTGCCCGGGGCTGGAAAGCTATGGAAGACAGGGGCCGATCCAGCCGTTACTCTTGGTGAACCATCTCCGAAATCCCAGACAAAAGACTGCCCAGTAAAGGGTCTTGGTACCGGTGGAATGGATGTATTGTCAAATCGATAATTGAACTGTCCGCAGGGCGGCAATTTCACCGGCTGAAATCCGACAGTAGCCTTCAGATCACTTACCCGAATCTGCATACGAGCAGTATCGCGAATGTTACAGCTAGCGGAATCCACTGCCACCAACATTACATTGTACAGACCAGGTGCCAGATATTGATGCGAAGCAGCCGCCGTACTCGTTACGATCTGTGGTGAACCATCTCCAAAATTCCATTCATAAAAAACACCATTGGCGATCGTATCCCGAAAATCAACCGTAAGCGGAACGCATCCAGCGGTATCACGTGGCACTCCATTGATGCTTGATTGAACGGAAGCACGGATCCCTGCCAGGTCCATATCGATCTTAAGCATGGTCAGGTTGCATTGTCCGCCCCCGGTAGCATTATTGGTGGTAGACCACGCTCCGATGGTAGTCGGATACGTTGGAAGTGGCGGCGTACTCAAGGCCTTGCAGTTACCGCAGATCGCCTGGTAGATCACCCCTTCCTTATCGAATCTGCTCGTACCTCCATCCACGTGGTCGCAACCCTCCCCGGCCCGGTTGTTCTCCCCGAAGAAACTGGCAAACAAAAGCGACTCGGCATTTCGCTTGATTACAATGAAATAAAGATCACGTCCGTCGGTTGTCGTTTTGAAAGCGTTGGCCGTCACCGGCAATCCATTTGTACCTGCACTGTTGTATCCGTTCGTGTTGACAAAAAAACCACCCCAACCAGATATGTAAA
>JBDKIP010000147.1:0-2969 GCA_039797015.1 Bacteroidota bacterium | reverse complement strand
ATGGATGTTTAGCCAATTGGATTTGGCGGGACAAAACCTATTGGGCATTACGGGCGGAATTCAGTTTCCCGGCGCGCGGTATGAGATTTTCAATAAACCGCAGCTTACCCAACGCATCATTGGCTACCAGGCTGGGATCCAGATGAAGATTCCTTTTGACGTGAATCTATACTTCGTACCGGCCATTCGATTTCAACAACGGGGATTTGATGTGCAACTGAATACACCAAATAGTTTACCGGATTCAGCTGCGATAGACAATCAAGTCCGTATGCAAACCATCGAGATGGCTGTTTACTTGCAATATGATCTGGGCAAGAATCCTACGCATGCATTCATTCGGCTTGGTCCATCGCTGGAAGGGTATTTTAGCGGGACGGAACAGTTCTTAAAAAACAACGGCGAACTGGTGAAACGTCCACTGAGTTTCGCTCGGGGTAATTATGGGCGATACGCTGCCAATCTGCTGAGTGAATTTGGCGTAGAAACAAGATCCGGCTGGTTTGTGTACGCGTTCTATGCGCATGGTGTAGCAAACATCAGCAACCGAGATTTGGGCCCTACCATCAATCCAAGGTCTTTCGGAATCAACATCGGAAAATTCCTGAACAGCAAGAAGATCGTCATCGATACCCGAAACATCGAATAGCCGATCAGACCAGCTTAAATCCTTCTAGGAATTTCGTGTTGAAATCTCCGCTGCGGAAACGCTCGTCCTGCATCAGTTGCAAGTGAAAGGGAATGGTGGTCTTAACCCCTTCGATCACATATTCACTGAGTGCCCGATACATGGTCTGAATGGCTTCTTGACGGGTTTGAGCCACGGTGATCAGTTTGCCGATCATGGAATCGTAGTAAGGCGGGATCACGTATCCGGCATAGGCATGGCTGTCTACCCGCACACCATGTCCGCCCGGCTGATGCAGCACGGTGATGCGTCCGGGGGAGGGACGAAAATCATTGTATGGATCTTCCGCATTGATGCGGCATTCGATCGAATGCATTTGAGGAATGTAATCGCGTCCGGAGATCTTATATCCTGCAGCAATGAGAATCTGTTCTTTGATCAGGTCATAATTGATCACCTCTTCTGTCACGCAATGCTCCACCTGAATACGGGTGTTCATCTCCATGAAATAGAAATTGCGGTGCTTATCGACCAAAAACTCGATGGTGCCCACACTTTCGTAGTTGATGGCAGCGGCTGCTTGTTTAGCCGCATCTCCCATTTTCATCCGCAGCTCATCGGTCATGAACGGTGACGGAGATTCCTCTACTAATTTTTGGTGACGACGCTGGATGGAACAATCGCGCTCACTCAAGTGACACACGGTTCCGTATTGGTCACCGGCTACTTGAATTTCGATGTGACGAGGCTCTTCCACAAATTTTTCCATGTAGATGCCGTCATTCTTGAATGCGGCGGCCGCTTCCGCTTTTGCTGTATCGTATGCTTTCTCCAACTCACTTTCCTCCCATACGATGCGCATGCCCTTTCCGCCCCCACCGGCGGTGGCTTTTAAAATAACGGGGTAGCCCATTTCTCGGGCGAGCCCTTTGGCTTCGTCCACACTTTGCAACAAACCTTCTCCACCGGGAACGACGGGTACGCCCGCTTTGATCATGGTTTCCTTGGCGGTGATCTTATCGCCCATGGAGTTGATCATGTCGGGGGTCGGACCAATGAACTTGATCCCGTGCTTGGCGCAGATGTCGGCAAACTTGGCGTTCTCTGCCAAGAATCCGTAACCGGGATGGATGGCATCCGCATTGGTGATCTCGGCGGCGGCCATGATGTGCGGAATGTTGAGGTAGGAATCGGCACCATGCGGCTTGCCAATGCAAACCGCTTCATCCGCAAATTTTACATGCAAACTGTCGCGGTCGGCGGTAGAATAAACCGCTACGGTCTTAATGCCCATCTCGCGGGCGGTCCGGATGACACGAAGTGCTATCTCCCCGCGGTTGGCGATCAATATCTTCTTGAACATAAAATTACTTGAGGTGATGAATGGTGACGGATCAGGCCGGCTCTACTAGAAACAGCGGCTGATCGAATTCGACTGGAGAAGCATCGTCGACCAAAACCTTAACGATCCGGCCTTTCACCTCGCTCTCGATCTCATTAAACAGCTTCATGGCCTCGATGATGCACACCACTTTTCCGGGGGCAACGTCGGTACCTACTTCTACGAAATTGGGTTTGTCTGGTCCGGCCTTCCGGTAGAAGGTTCCGATCATTGGACTCTTGATCGTAATCAGATTGCTATTGTCTGAAGCCGGTGCAGTCTTGGGAGCAGCGGGAGCCGCGGGAGCGGGAGCAGATGCGGGCATGGCAGCCATGGGCGCAGGAGCGGAGATCATGGGGGCAGACGAAACGACCTGTGTTACGTTCTCTTCTTTCTGCTTGACCGTAACCTTAAAGTCCTTTTGTTCGATGGTCACCTCTCCAATGTTGGATTTGTTGATCATCTTGATCAACTCCTGGATCTGTTTGAAGTCCATGCTTTTCACGTTTTTGGTTTATTTGGACCACCGGTTTGATGGCGGGGCTAAGGTAGGCAACAAACCCAAAATCCAACCATTTTGGCCTTTTTTTGATCAATTTCTCCCAAAAACGACAAAAAAAAGCCCAAAATCATTGATTTTGGGCCTAACATAAAAATCTATTCACTTACTCTTTAACGCGCTCAACGTATTCTCCGGTTTTGGTATTCACCCGGATCATCTCTCCTTCATTCACAAACAATGGTACGCTCACGTTGGCCCCGGTTTCAACGGTGGCGGGTTTCAATGTACGGGTGGCCGTATCCCCTTTCAGACCCGGCTCCGTGTAGGTTACTTGAAGTACGATCTTGTCGGGCAATTCTGCGCTCATGGGTTGCTCCGTTTCGGTGTTGAACAGAACACTCACTTCTCCCCCTTCTTTCAGGAATTGAGGGGCATCGATCAAAGCTTCCTGCAGGGCC
>JBDKIP010000146.1:0-3529 GCA_039797015.1 Bacteroidota bacterium | reverse complement strand
AATCCCGTATCGGGTGGCCAGCCAGCGGAGTGCTTCGGGGTAGCCGTATTTCTCATGCTCCATCAAGAAGCTGATGAGGTTTCCGCTTTTACCGCAACCAAAGCATTTGAAAATTTCCTTGCTGGGCGATACCGTGAACGAAGGCGTCTTTTCGTTGTGAAAAGGGCAAAGACCTAAATAATTGGTGCCTCTTCGCTTGAGTTTGACGAAATGACCGACCACGTCCAGGATATCCGCCCGGTTCTGGATCTGCTGGATGGTATTGGGTGCGATCATATGAACTGCAAATTAACGGATCGACCTTACTCTCGGTAGATCGCCATGGAAACGGCCCGGTCATTCCATCCGATCAAATTCAAGCTCATTCGGGAAGAGGTCAGTGTGTAACTGGCTCCGCGAAGGTTCAGCTGATCGTATAGCACTACCCGATACCCGGCAGGAATTTGGATGGAACTCAGCGCCTGATTCTGGAAGCCCATGGAGGAAAGATTGGCATAGGTGCCGGGGGTCAGCGAAATGGACTGCCCGCGGTAATCATTGTCCTCGTACAAGATCACCGGTTGGTTTCCGTACGAGCCACCCCCGCCATTGTTGCCCCAGCCCCCGCCATTGTTGTTGCCCCATCCCGTATTTACCTCTTCAATGACCAGTGCACCGATCCGGTTGGAAAATTGGGAAGACAGGCAGGGGGATGATTGCGAGATGGTTTGTGAAAAGCCGGTTAGATTTTCTGTATTCAAATAGGCCTTGATGCGCAAATTCTGAGGCAGCTCAATCGATTGAATGCTGAATTTCAACAAACCGAGTTTACTTCCATCGTAATAGCCGGGTTGCAGGCGAAGGGCATTGCCCGCGTATTGACACTCACTGTAAACGGTTGCATAACTGCGCGGTCTGTTTCCGCCGTTGTTGTTATTATTGTTATTGTTGTTGTTGTTTCTGTATTCGATCGCAAACGATCCGATCTTATCGTTGTATTGAGCGGGCAGACAAGGAGAGGAGTTGTCGAGCGTAATGGCTACTCCGGAATTGTATTCGTTGTTCAGAAATGCTTTCACGACCAGGTCGCCTTGGATGCGTAAGGAGGAGATGTTGAACTTCAATTGTCCCAACTGCGATCCGCTGTAAATGCCGGGGGAAAACGATTGGGAATATCCCCGGTAGGTACAATCGTTGAAGAAGGTGACATAATCATTTGAATTGTTTCCGGGCTGTCCGTAGGCATTCTCCACTATGATCGAGGAGGCCATGTTCCGAAATTCCGGTTCCAGGCAGGGCTGGTTGCTGAAATAGGTTTTGGACTTTCCTTGAAAATTATCGTTTTCATAGATCGTTACTTTCAAGCCATTGGGGATCTGTATGCCTTGCAATCGGTCGTTTCCGATCTTCATTTGATACAGCCGATATTGACCAACCCCGAGGGTGTGTCCAATGCCGGTGTAATTACATCCTTCGTAGAGCCATACGTTGTTTTGTGCTTGGGTCAGTCCTACCAGAACCGATAAAAATGTCAGCAACAGGATCGTCTTTTTCATGTTGATTTTTTTAGATGCAATCTTGGTTTTCTTTATCCGTATACGCCAATTGAAATTGGTTCAATACCTGTTCGGGAACCCCTTTCCATTGATTGGCTTGATTTCCCATGTAATTTACGTCTTTCACGCCGATGGCGGAGGTATAGAAGCCACTGGCCGTCAGGTTGCGCAAGAGATTGAAGAAGCGAACCCCTTGAGACATTTCCGGTTTCGCTTTGCTGGGGTACGCAATTTCATCAACCATTTCCAATTGTTGTGCCTGTGTGCAACCGGAAAAGGGTTTTCCGAATCGGTTCAGGCATTGAAGCTCCAGCCACCGGAGTCCGCCCCGCATGGGTATTTGATGCTCGGGCATATCCCTCACGATGAAATCAATGAAAGCAGGTACGCCGGCTTCACTGGCGGATCCGCTGACATTATCGGCGGGAATGATGATGTCACTCAGTAGGGTAAGGGTGGTCATTTCCGCGGGCGTGAAAAATGGACCGGCGGCGATCAATTTTTTTTCTCTTTCCAGCTCATCTGGATTTCGGTCGAGGTTAAAAGAGGTTTCCGGCACAGATGTTTTATCTGTCTCACAGCCCGCCAATACAGCGGGTGCAGCGATCGCTCCGGTGGCCAGTAATTTGAGGGATGATCTGCGGTCCATGTTTGATCGTTTAGAGTTTCTGTTGTTTCATTTGATCGATGATGTATTCAGAGGCACGCATGCTGAGGGCCAGGATGGTCCAGGTAATGTTCTTATCGGCCTGACTTACAAATGCGCCACCATCCACACAAAACAAGTTCTTGCAATCGTGGGCTTGGTTCCAGCCATTGAGGGCAGAATGCTTGGGGTCGTTGCCCATGCGTACGGTCCCCGCCTCGTGGATGATCTCCCCGGGTTTGGACAGGCCCCATTGGTTGGATGCATCGTCGTCGCCGCCCCAGGTGATCACGGCGCCCATGTTGTGCATGATCTCCTTGAATGTTTCTTTCATGTGCTTGGCCTGGCGAACTTCGTGGTCGCTCCACTTGACGTTGAATTTCAAAACAGGGATTCCGTATTTGTCCACCGTATTGGCATCGATGGCACAATGATTCGTTTCCAGCGGAATCGCCTCGCCTCGTCCGGCCATGCCTACGCCGCATCCATAGAAGTATCGATAGTCCTCTTTCAAGGAAGCCCCATAACCACCCGCTTCTTTTTGTTTGCCATGTACCAAATATTTGCCATTGAGTCCTTCGATCCCCCAACTGAATCCGTAGGAAGGCTGGCTCATGCCCCCCCAATATTCAATGTGATATCCTCTTGGGAAATCCAGTTTTTTATTGTCCAGCCACCAGGGTGAGTAGATGTGCATGCCGCCTACGCCATCCTCATTGTATCGCTTGCGGTCGAACAATTGTGGCAGAATGCCACCCAAGGCCGCACCGGTAGAGTCGTGTAAATATTTTCCCACCACGTCGCTGCTGTTGGCGAGACCATTCGGATGACGCGATGATTTTGAGTTGAGCATCAACCGGGCACTTTCACAGGCACTGGCAGCTAAGATGACGACCCTTCCCTCTACTTGATATTCTTGCATGTCAGTGGTGCTGACATACGAAATGCCCGTTGCCAATCCCTCTGAGTTGGTCATCACCTCTCGGGCCATGGCATTGCAGATCATGTCGATGTTGCCCGTTTTCAGGGCCGGGTAGATCAAGACGTTGGTAGAGGAGAAATCGGCTTTGGCGGCGGAGCAGTTACGGTTGCATTGACCACAATAAAAACAAACGCCTCTTTCGTCATTCAACTTTTGGGTGAGGATGGAGAGGCGAGAGGGGATGACTTTTACGCCCGCCTGTGTAGCCGCATTTTTGATGAATAGTTCATGCAAGCGGGGTTTGGGTGGTTTTAAGAAAATTCCATCCGGATCATTTTCCAATCCCTCATTGGTGCCGAATACACCGATCAGTTTGTCAACGGCATCATAATAGGGCTTGATATCCTCATACCCGATCGGCCAATC
>JBDKIP010000145.1:0-4170 GCA_039797015.1 Bacteroidota bacterium | reverse complement strand
CATGCTCCAGCGGTCCACCCTGCATACCGGGGAAAACGGCCAGATCGAGCAATGAACTCATCAGGCGAATGTTTCCTTTGGGGTCCTTGTGACCGAATGGATTTTCAAAATCGTTGCGCATGGCGATGATGCCCCCGCGTGGACCACGTAAGGTTTTGTGGGTGGTGGACGTAACGATGTGGCAATGATCGAAGGGGTCGTTCAGCAATCCCGCCGCGATGAGTCCGGCCGGATGTGCGATGTCCGCCAGCACCAATGCCCCGATCTCATCTGCCACCGCACGAATGCGTGCATAATCCCAATCGCGGCTGTAGGCAGAGGCACCGCAGATGATCATCTTGGGTTTCTCGCGTCGGGCAGTTTCTTCCAAGTGATTGTAATCGATCAGTCCGGTTTCCCGATCAACGCCGTAGAAAAATGCCTGATAGTTTTTTCCACTGAAGTTGGCCGGACTTCCATGTGTGAGGTGACCGCCCATGCTGAGATCCAATCCCAAAATTTTATCACCGGGTTTCAGACAGGCCAGGAATACGGCGGTGTTTGCCTGTGCGCCGCTGTGGGGTTGTACGTTTGCCCATCCGGCGTTGAAGATTTGTTTGAGTCGGTCGATGGCAAGGGTTTCGATCTCGTCGATTACCTCGCATCCACCATAGTAGCGCTTTCCCGGGTATCCTTCCGCATATTTATTCGTCGCAACGGATCCCATCGCTTGCATCACCGCAGTAGAGGTGAAATTTTCCGAGGCGATCAATTCGATTCCTTCGCGCTGACGTTTCAGTTCTTTCTGGAGCAGGTCAAAAACCCGGTTGTCTTTTTGCATGGCACAAAAATACGCCTTGCGAACCGCTGTAGACCGAATGGCAGTGGGATGTTAAAAAAACATAGTTTTGGGTGGATACAGATACATGAAAGCCATCATCCCCGTTGCCGGGGCAGGCACCCGCCTTCGCCCCCACAGTTACACCCAGCCAAAGGCCCTGATCCCCTTGGCGGGTAAAACGGTCCTCAGCATCATCGTCGATCAATTGCGGGAGGCGGGCATCAACGACTTTATATTCATCGTCGGATATTTTGGAAAGAAGATAGAGGACTATGTTCGCCAGCAGTATCCCGAACTGACGGTGGCGTTTGTTCATCAGAACGACCGGCAGGGGGTTGGCCATGCCATTCAGCTGACGCGCAGTCACGTGGGAGAGGACGAGGTATTCGTGGTGTTGGGCGATACGATTTGTGAGTACGACATTCAAGCGGTGATGGCTAGTCCATATTCCATGGTGGGACTACGGAAAGTGGATGATCCGCGGGAATTTGGGGTGGCTGAAGTAAATGAGGAAGGCCGGATTCTCCATGCAGTGGAGAAACCACAGATCCCCACATCCAACTTGGCATTGGTGGGGATCTATAAGATCCGGGAGACCAAATTGCTGTTCGATTGTTTGCAACGGAATCGGGAATCCGGCGTGCAGAGCAGAGGTGAGTACAGCTTGACCGACGCACTGGAATGCATGATCGGTGCCGGTGCCGATCTGCGCTCGTTTCGGGTTGAAAATTGGTTCGATTGTGGTCGAAAGGAAACCCTGTTGGAGTCGAACCAGGTGTTGCTGAAAAAATTTGCACCCGCTGAAGCGATCAATCCCTACGAGAATTGCGTGCTCATTCCCCCAGTCAGCATCGGCCAGGGGTGTACCCTTCGCGACTCGATCGTTGGACCGAACGTGGCCATAGGCGATCACAGCACGGTCGAGGGTTCCATCGTTCGCAATTCGATCATCGGTTCCTATGCCAAGTTGAACGACATCGTACTGACCGACTCCGTCATTGGCAGCGATACCCAATTGAAAGGGGAATCCAGGTCCTTGAACATTGGAGACAATACGAGCATCGACCTGGGCTGAAAACTGTCCACATGAAACCTGATTTTTCTTCCAATCGCATCACGCAGTTACTCAACATCCGATATCCGATCGTACAGGCCGGTATGATCTGGGCCAGCGGCTGGCGATTGGCGAGTGCGGTCAGCAATGCCGGCGGATTGGGCATACTAGGTGCGGGCTCCATGTATCCGGAAGTGCTGCGTGAACAGATCCAAAAATGTCGAGTGGCCACCAACAAGCCGTTTGGGGTAAACCTGCCGTTGTTGTATCCCGATATTGAAAAACACATTGAAATTATACTGGAACATAAAATTCCGGTGGTGATCACCTCAGCCGGATCGCCGCGCACGTGGACAAACAAACTAAAAGATCAGGGCGTGAAGGTGATCCATGTTGTTTCCTCCTCTTTGTTCGCTCAAAAAGCAGAAGCTGCAGGTTGTGATGCAGTAGTGGCAGAAGGATTTGAAGCGGGCGGACACAATGGACGGGAAGAGACCACCACGATGGTGCTGATTCCTCAGGTCGTGCAATCTGTTTCCATTCCCGTGATCGCTGCCGGAGGCATCGCCAATGGTCATCAGATGCTTGCCGCGATGGCATTGGGCGCGTCCGGTGTACAAATTGGCACGCGATTTCTTGCCAGCGAAGAATCCTCCGCACATCCCGATTTCAAAAAAATGGTGATCGAAGCGAAAGAAGGAGATACACAACTTATGATGCACAAACTGGTGCCGGTCCGGTTACTAAAAAATGAGTTTTATCGCCGCATCGAAGAAGCGGAGAGCCGAGGAGCCACTGCTGAGGAGCTCAAGGAGATTCTTGGACGAGCACGTGCTAAAAAGGGAATGTTCGAAGGTGATCTGGCGGAAGGTGAACTTGAGATCGGTCAGGCATCTTCCTTGTTGAATGACATATTGCCGGCGCAAACCATCGTGGACAATTTGCTCCGTGAATATGCCGATCGGTTGGAAGCGCTCAGCTCTTTTGATTGATCAGCTTTTTCGAAACACCCATTTCAGCATCTCGCCCCAACTGGGTTTCTTCCCGTACATTAAAATACCGGTTCGATAGATCTTGGCAGCGAACCAAACCGTTCCGATGAATCCGAGTACCAACAGCAGCATGGATAAACCCAATTGCCACCAGGGAACAGTGCCGGGTACTCCATAAGGTAAGCGCGCCATCATTACGATGGGCGAACTGAAGGGGATCAAACTTCCCCAAACAGCGATGGGGCCGGTCGGATTGGCCGTAGCGGTCGTCATCAGTGCAATGGAAATGATCACCAGCATGGTTACCGGAAAACTGAGTGACTGTGCTTCCCGCAGATCTTCATTCACCGCACTGCCAATGGCGGCATAAAGCGATGCATAGAAAAAGAATCCACCAAGGAAATAAAATCCAAAGCAAAATAAGATCAGGGGCATGTTGATGCCGGTGATCACTTCCTGCATGGTGCCAACCATGGCTGAAGCAGCACCCAGGTCATTACCCGAAGCCTTTGTGATGTTGTAGATCAGAAACACAAATCCGATCCACAACAAAAATTGAGTCAGCGCAACGGCGCCAATGCCCACGATTTTTCCCATCATCATTTGGAAAGGGCGCACCGAGGAGACCAGCACCTCTGCGATGCGATTGGTTTTCTCTTCCATCACGCCCATCATTACCTGTGAGCCATAGATCAGCAAGATCATGTAAATCAGGAGTCCGGCGATGTAACCGATCACTTCCGCCAGATTGGCGTTGGCGGAGGCATCTTCTAAATTTTTTGACCGGATGGCCAATTGGCTCATCTGAAGGATTGCTTGTTTTGACTCATCGATGGAGAGGCTGTCATTTTTGATCCGACTCCAAATGCGGTTCAGTTTGGCTTGCACGGCGGATGTGGTGCCGCTTCCATATGATTTTTTTGATTCGAGGAAAATGCTGTCATTTCCTTTTTGCCAATCCAAAGCGGGCATGCGAATGAATCCATCAAATCCGGCCGACTCAGGATCTTTTAATACATCGGCAGCTTTTTCACTGATCAGGCTCACCTTGGAGCTGGGATCGAGCGTGTTTTCCAAATCCAGTTCGGCTTGCTGGAAATATCCGCTATCATCGATCAGGGCGATGTTCAGGACTTGTTTGCTGTTTTCAGCTAGGTAGCCCATGCCGAAGATGAGTCCGACGTAGAGTAAAGGAAACAACAACGTGGAGATGATGAATGTTTTCTTGCGCACTCGGGTGAGGTATTCGCGCTGTATGATGATGAAAGTCTTGTACATGTGGATGATTTATCAGGCAGATTGAA
>JBDKIP010000144.1:0-4004 GCA_039797015.1 Bacteroidota bacterium | reverse complement strand
CGACTTTCAAAAGATCCAGGAAGTGCTGAACGGACTCAATTAAACCTCTTAATCGCCTGATGATCAAGGTGTTTTGGAAATAATACCGCATCTACCGGAGGCCTGCCCTCCGGTATTTTTTTTATCGGAAAATAAAACTAGCTTTGAATCGTTGCGAAAATTCTTACTCATATCGTTTCTCTTGATGGCCGTGGGCGTTGAACTGAATGCACAGTCCTCCACCCGGTCTGCCCTATCGATCATGGACCAACCCAAGGTTCGTCTGTTCCCAAACCCGGCTACCACTTCCTTGCAAGTTGAATGGAATGAACCCATCAAACCTGCAAGCATGATCATTGTGAATGGCGTTACGGGTAAGAAAATGGCAGCAGGCACCATCAACAATGGTCCGTTGCGCATCAATGTGAGTGACTACGCGCCAGGCATCTATGTATTTCGGATGTTCAGTGCCAGTGGCAATTATCTGGGTGGTGCCACTTTTCAGGTTTCGAAATAAATCCTCTTCTTACTGCACCTGCACGATCAGAAACTTCAGGTACTGGGTGTTTTCTTGTCCCCAAATGATCGGGTGGTCAGCTGATTGCGTCTGATACGTCACTTGTCGGATCTTTCGTCTGGCATCTTTCGCGGCCATGTCAATGATCTGCAAAAACAATTCAGGTTGAATCAGATTTGTACATGAGGAAGTCACCAAAAATCCGCCCGGACGAACCAATTTCATTCCCCGCAGATTGATTTCCTTGTATCCTGTGATCGCCTTCTGAATGGTCTCCCTGCTTTTGGTGAATGCGGGAGGATCCAACATGACCACATCATAGCTTTTCCCCTCACGGCCCCAGGACTTCAACACGTCAAAGGCATTGGCCGTTTCAAAACGACATCGGTCAGCCAACCCATTTAAAGCTGCATTCGCATTTGCCATTTCTACAGCGGATGCGGAAATGTCCAACCCCAGCACCGAACGTGCTCCATAATGCGCCGCATGCACCTCAAAGGTGCCGGTATAGGTAAAGGCGCCCAACACCTCGGCATCCTGCACAATGTGCTGGATCGCACGTCGATTGTCTTGCTGATCCAGAAAATACCCTGTCTTCTGTCCTTTGTCCAGATCGACATGAAAGCGCAAACCATTTTCTATGATCTGGATATTGGTGTCGAAGGGGGCAGATAAAAATCCCTTTTGCTGTGTGAGTCCCTCCAGTTCCCGAACCGGTACGTCGTTGCGCTCATAGATCCCCTTGGGCTGAAAGATCTTTTCCAGCGCTTGGACGATGGAAGGCTTCCAACGATCCATGCCCAGGGCCAAGGTTTGAATGACGAAGTGATCGTTGAATTTATCGATGATCAGCTGGGGCATGCCATCTGCTTCCCCGAACACCAAACGGCAATTTTCGACGTAACCCAATTGCTTTCGATAACGCCAACACTGTTCAATCTGGTCATGAAAATATTGCTCATCGATCGTTGCTTGTGGATCGCGTGTCAGGAGCCGCAGCCGGATTTGTGAGCGGCTATTGAAGTAACCTTTTCCGACAAAGCGACCATCGTGCGCCTGCAGGGTGAGCACATCTCCATCCTGTGCCTGGGGGTCGACGGATTCGATCTCGTTGGCAAATACCCAGGGGTGACCATTGAGGACCCGGGGGGATATTTTACGACGCAAGCGGGCAGTAAGCATTCGGCAAAGTTAACAGGAAGGGGTGCAGAAGAAGGACAAATTGTCCTTCCCCCAGCGGATTTGTCCGCCGAAACTTCCTTGGCGCCATAATTGAAGGTATTTTTGCGACCCGAACAATTATGGAAAACAAAGAACACATCCTGCCGGAAGAACCTCAACCTGAAACACCCGAACAAACTCAGGAGTCGGCGCCCCCCAGCGAGTTGGAGTTGAAATCGGCCGAGTTGGCGGAGCTGAAAGACAAGCATCTGCGTTTGGTGGCGGAGTTCGACAATTTCAAACGCCGCAATGCCAAAGAACGCATTGAGCTGATTCAAACTGCCGGAAAAGAAGTGATCCAGTCGCTGCTGGAGGTACTGGATGATTGCGACCGTGCCCAAAAGCAATTGGAGGGAACCGAAACAGATCCCGCGCTGAAAGAGGGCGTGATGTTGGTTTTCAACAAACTGCGCCTCACTTTGCAGCAGAGAGGATTGAAACCCATGGAGACCATCCACACCGAATTCAATGCAGACCTGCATGAGGCGATCACGGAGATCCCTGTACCTGATGAAGCGTTGAAGGGAAAAGTGATCGACGAAATCACCAAAGGATATTACCTGAACGAAAAGATCATCCGTCACGCCAAAGTCGTGGTGGGCAACTGACATGAGCAAACGAGATTACTACGAAATATTGGGCGTTTCCAAAACGGCCAGCGCGGATGAGATCAAAAAGGCATACCGAAAGGTTGCCATGCAATTTCACCCCGACCGCAATCCCGGCGACAAAGCCGCCGAGGAAAAATTCAAAGAAGCCGCAGAAGCATATGAAGTGCTCAGTGACGCGGATAAAAAAGCACAGTACGATCGATATGGTCATGCGGGTGTATCCGGACAGGGCCGTGGATTTGGTGGTGGCGGCATGAACATGGAGGACATCTTCAGCCAGTTCGGAGACATTTTCGGGGACGATCTTTTTGGCAGCTTTTTCGGTGGCGGCCAACGGGGCGGACGAGGAGGGCAACGCAGCAGGGGCGTACGCGGAAACAACCTGCGCGTAAAACTCAAATTGAATTACGAGGAGATCGCGAAAGGCGTCACCAAAAACATCAAGGTAAAAAAGCATGTACCCTGCACTACCTGTGACGGCAGCGGCGCTAAAGACAAAGGAAGCATGCAATCCTGCGGTACCTGCGGGGGCAGCGGACAAGTACGTCGGGTACAGAATACGTTTCTCGGCCAAATGCAAACGGTAACCACCTGCCCCAATTGCCACGGGGAAGGTTCTACCATCACCGCTAAGTGCGCGCCCTGCAAAGGCGAAGGCCGCGTCTTCGGAGAAGAAACCGTCAGCATCGACATCCCCGCGGGCGTTCAAGAAGGTATGCAATTGAATGTGAGTGGAAAAGGAAACGCGGGCGAAAGAGGAGGCATGCCGGGCGACCTGATCATATTGATCGAGGAGGAGCCACACAAAGATTTGCACCGCGAAGGACTGAACGTCGCCTACGAATTGCACTTATCTTTCCCCGATGTAGTATTTGGCACGCAAGTGGAAGTACCCACCATCGATGGAAAAGCCAAGATCAAAATCCCGGCCGGTACGCAAAGCGGAAAGATTCTTCGACTGAAAGGAAAGGGTTTTCCTTCTGTCAACTCCTATGAAAAAGGCGATCAATTGATACAAGTAACGGTGTGGACTCCACAAGAGCTCAGTACCGAGGAAAAATCGCTGCTGGAGAAACTCGGACAATCCCCCAATTTCAAACCCAATCCGGACAAAAACGAAAAAAGCTTCTTCGATAAAGTAAAAGAAATCTTTTCGTAAGAAGTAGAATGAGAATCGTAGAAGGTTTAAATGTTAATCATTCTACGCTCTACCCTCTACCTTCTACTTTCTACCCTTTTTTCGTTTGGGAAAATAGATCGCATCCGCGGCCAGCACCAGTTGTTCGAACTCCCTTTGATAAGGATCCTGTTTAGAAAAGGATCCAGGAAGAAAACGCAACAGTTCTTCCCATGTTTTCTCGGGTACAAAAGCGGATTGTCGGAGCAAGGATCCGAACCACACCAATGCCGTCGCAAATCGGTAGGTAGTATCCGTCATTGACAAAGACTCCCAAACAGGCTTCACGAATTCTTCTTGGCGTAACCTCGTGGAATCATTGGGCAAACGATAATCGATTCGCAATTGAGCCACTGATTCCTCCATTTTTTCATCTGGTCGCATGGTGAGTTCAAACATAGCCCACGCTGCCTGGCCAGTACCTACTTCTCCTCCGAGTAGTCGGGCTGTGGTATCGCGCAAGGCACCCATCTTGTTATCAAATCCAATCAACCGATAC
>JBDKIP010000143.1:0-8508 GCA_039797015.1 Bacteroidota bacterium | reverse complement strand
GACGTGCCTAAGTCCCGTACCGGAAAGTCGGACAGCAAGGAGGAAGAAGAGGACCTCAATTTTGAGGAGGAGGAAGAGTTCAACGACTTGTTCGACGACGAGGGATTCGATGAAGATGCCGGCGGCGACGATTATTGATCCTCGCCCACCTTTACGCACAAACGTTACATGCCTCTACTGGAGAAAGACCTGAATGAATTGCCCTTGGGTCTGATCGGACTCCAACGCTGGGCTGTTTCACATGATTTATGTTGCATACTTGACGGTCGGTCTGCTACCGATCCGGACTATTCGTTCCCAAAACTGCTCGCCGTTGGTTGTACTCGGCAATTTGAGTTATTGCCTGGTCATTCCCTTGCCGCCCTGGATGATTTTCTGCTGCCAACCGACATGGGCTATGTGGTGCAAGTGGGGTATGGGTTGAAAGATCATTTGGAGCAAATCAGCAATCGTCACACCGACCCAATTGGTTTCCCGGCGTTGTTTGTTTATGAGCCATTGGTCCTGATCCGTTTTCTCGAGAATGACCGGATCCGAATTCAGGCGGCAGATCCTCAGTCCGTTTGGGATCAGTTGTGCCGCATGCAGGTCCCTGCCAATGATGACATCATACCGCCGGTTGAGTTCATCTCCCGTAATACGGAGGAACAATACCTGGAGTTGGTGGGAAAGGTACAGGCCCACATTGCGCGGGGCGATTGTTACGAGCTGAACTATTGTCAGGAGTATTATGCGGAGGGAGTGGAGATCGATCCGCTGGTCATTTATCAGCAGCTCCGATCGGTTGTGCAAGCGCCCTTCAGTTGTTTGTATCGAAACGGGAATCGATGGTTGATGGGGGCGAGTCCGGAGCGCTTTCTAAAGCGGCAGGGCAATCGGATCGAATCGCGTCCCATGAAGGGTACGGCTCCCCGAGACTTGGACCCAATAAAAGATGAGCTGCTGTCTGAAGAGCTCCTGAGCAGTGCAAAAGAGCGTTCGGAAAACATCATGGTGGTGGATCTGGTGCGCAACGACTTGTCAAGGATCGCCGAGCGCGGGTCTGTGCAGGTAGAGGCCCTTTGTGCGCTCCACAGTTTTCCGCAGGTGCATCAGTTGGTATCGACCGTTACGGCCCGTGTGTCTTCAACGGTAGGATTGCGTCGGGTTTTGGAGGCTTGTTTTCCGATGGGTTCAATGACCGGTGCTCCGAAGATTCGCGTGATGGAGTTGACCGATGTGTACGAAACAAGTGCACGTGGATTGTACTCCGGTTCGATCGGGTTCCTCGAGCCAAATGGAGATTTCGATCTGAATGTGGTGATCAGAAGTCTTCAGTATCATGCCGAAAAAGGATACTTGTCCTATCACGTAGGTTCAGGCATCACCGCCTACAGCGACCCAAAAAAGGAGTGGCAAGAATGCGCGTGGAAATCAGCCGGCATTCGTCGGGTGTTCACCCGGTAGAGAGGGGAAGTGGCTCAGGGTTTTGTCACGTCGTTCGCGCTTTCCTCGATCTCTTTCTTCACGTTTGTTTTGGCATCATTGAATTCGCGCACACCACGGCCCAGGCCACGCATCAGCTCAGGGATTTTCTTGCCTCCGAACATCAGCAGTACAATGACCAAAATGATGATGATCTCATTGGTGCCCAACATACCCAACAGGAGATTTTGTACCATAACAACTAATTGAGGGTCAAATATACCGACAAGAGTCGACCTCATGCAAATAAAAAACCCCGGAGAATCCGGGGTTTAAAGATTTAACCAAACAAATTATTGGGCAACTGCCATGCGCTTTTCGCGGATACGGGCGCTCTTACCACTGCGCTTGCGCTGGTAGAAGAGTTTCGCACGGCGAACGTTACCGGTTTTGTGCAGTTGGATCGATTCGATGTTGGGGGAGTAGTAAGGAAACACACGCTCAACGCCTACACCGTCGGAGATCTTGCGAACGGTGAAAGAGGCTGTTGCGCCTTGTCCCTGTGTTTTGATCACGTCCCCTTTGAAGGACTGGATACGCTCCTTGGATCCCTCGATGATCTTATAGTTCACGGTAATGTTGTCCCCTGGCTTGAAAGCTGGGAAAGTCTTTTTGGTCGTCAACTGTTCGTGGATGTACGTTACCGCGTTCATGATTTCAAAAATTTAAGGAGGGCAAAGGTAAGGATTGTGTGTGATATCCGGAAATCCAATCAGAAAAAACCCCGGCCAACGGCCGGGGGCAAGATCTTGATCCTGAACGGCTTCCGGTTAACGGGCGACGTTCACGGCTCTTTTTTCCCGAATGACGGTCACTTTGATCTGACCGGGGAAGGTCATTTCTGTTTGGATCTTTTGGGCAATTTCAAAGGAAAGTTTGTCCGAATCCTGATCGCTGACCTTGTCGGCTTCCACGATCACCCGGAGTTCACGTCCGGCCTGGATGGCATAGGCTTTCTCCACACCATTGTAATTCATGGCCAGGTTCTCCAGGTCCTTGATGCGCTGAATGTATTGTTGCATGATCTCCCTGCGGGCACCGGGACGTGCACCGCTGATGGCGTCGCAAGCCTGTATGATGGGAGAGATGACAAATTGCATTTCCACTTCGTCGTGGTGCGCGGCGATCGCGTTCACCACCGCCGGGATCTCACCGTATTTCTCAGCCAGTTTCGCACCCAGCAGGGCATGGCTCAATTCACTTTCTTCATCGGGTACTTTGCCGATGTCGTGTAACAATCCGGCTCGTTTGGCCAGCTTGGGATTGAGGCCCAATTCAGCGGCCATGGTGGCACAGAGGTTCGCGGTTTCACGGCTGTGCATGAGCAGGTTTTGTCCGTAAGAGGAACGGAAACGCATGCGTCCCACCATCCGGATCAATTCCTTGTGCAGGCCATGAATGCCCAATTCGATCACGGTGCGTTCACCGATCTCCATCACTTGCTCCTCGATCTGGCGACGCGTTTTTTCAACCACTTCCTCGATGCGGGCGGGGTGGATTCGTCCGTCTGCCACCAGGCGTTGCAAACTCAAGCGGGCAATTTCCCGACGGAGTGGATCGAAGCTCGACAGGAGGATGGCTTCGGGCGTATCGTCCACGATCAGGTCAACGCCGGTTGCCGCTTCGATCGCGCGGATGTTTCGTCCTTCTCGACCAATGATCTGCCCCTTGATTTCATCGCTCTCCAAATGGAAAACGGTGATGGTATTTTCGATCGCCTGCTCGGCAGCCGTTCGTTGAATGGTTTGGATGATGATCTTGCGTGCCTCTTTGCCGGCCTTTTGTTTGGCATCTTCAATGATCTCCTGCTGCAAGGCCAATGCGCGTGTTTCCGCCTCTTGTTTCAGGCTTTCGATCAACTGGTTGCGGGCATCTTCTGCGGAAAGGTTGGCGATCTTTTCGAGGCGACGCACATGCTCCTCCTGTTTTTTATCCAACTCCACTTTGCGTTGATTGATCAGTTCTACCTGACGGTTCAGGTTCTCTTTGATCGCTTCGTTGTCCTTGAGTTGCTTATCCAGGTTGCCTTCTTTTTGGCTGATGGATTGCTCTTTCTGACGGATCCGATTTTCGGTTTCGTTCAGTTTTTTATTCTTTTCGAGGATTTCTTTTTCGTGCGCGGCTTTCAGTTGCACGAAACGCTCCTTGGCCTCTACCTCTTTTTCTTTTTTGACGGTTTCGGCGCGGAGTTCAGCTTCTTTCAGGATGGTTTCGGCCTTGATTTCGGCCTCTTCCATTTTCTTTTGCGTGTTACGGGAGAACAGGATCTTTCCCAGGGCGAGGCCCACTACCAGGGCTCCGCCACCAATGATGGCCAGTAATATATTCGGGTCCATGAATGCGGTTGTTTAAGGGGTGCACAATGCTTATGATTCAATAACCGATTGACATCCAACCAATTGCTGGTCAATGTCTCGGTCCATGTACAAATTTACGGTTTCGGGCCGAATGCGGAAAATCGGTCCTATCTTGAGTCCTTCAAAATCTTGACTCATGCGCTTTTTCATCCCGCTTTTTTTGTTGATTTCGTTGTCGGTTGCCGGCCAAGCCCCCTCCCGGACCTTTCGGCTGAATGGTCAGTTCCGTGGACCAGATACCCTTGCCAAAAAAGTCTTCATACAGTACCGCGGGGCGCAGGGCTGGAAGATGGATAGTTCCATCGTAACCGCGGGCGCATTCAGCTTTACTGGCAAGATCAAGGAGCCCACCCTGGTGCGGTTCATGGCCCGCAATGTGACGGAAAGTATTTTTTTGATGCCCGGCACGCAGCGGATCCGGCTGAACTCGGATGGCAAAGGGTTGCGCGTATTTGGCTCAGAAGCCCATCGTGCCTACCGCAAATTGAAAAAACAATCCGCCCCGTACGACAAAGAATATCAGGCACGCATTGCCGATTATCAAGCATATGCCAAGTCCAAAGAAACTGCCAAGCAAGCCGCCGTGGAAGCCAAGCTCGACTCACTTGATGAGCTGCGTAAGGAACGGGTGTATCGTCGGTTTCTGACCGAAACGCCCAATACGCCGATCTCTCCGTTTGTGTTGCAGGAATATGCGGGTTGGGACATTGATCCTGCCAAGACTGAACCCTTGTACAATACCCTTACCAAAACGGAGAAGCAATACCCATCCATAGTTGAGTTCAAACAAAATCTCGACATGGCAAAACGCACCCAGGTGGGCGCCGCGGCCTTGGAGTTTGTACAGAATGATACGCTCGAAAAACCGCTCGCTCTTTCCTCATTCCGCGGCAAGTATGTACTGATCGATTTCTGGGCCAGTTGGTGCGGCCCCTGTCGGGTAGAGAACCCCAATGTGGTGAAAGCTTTTCAGCAATTCCGTTCCAAAAATTTTACGGTGTTGGGCGTGTCGTTGGATCGGCCGGGACAAAAAGACAAATGGATGAAAGCCATTCATGACGACAACCTTACCTGGTCGCATGTAAGCGATCTTAAATTCTGGAGTAACGCCGTGGCCGTTCAATACGGAATACGGGCCATCCCTCAAAACCTGCTGGTCGACCCGAACGGCATCATCATCGGAAAAAACTTACGAGGGGAGAAGCTGATGAGTGCGTTGGAAAAAACGTTGAAATAGTTTAGGGTTGAGGTTTAAGGTGGAGGGTATGGGGTTGAGCGCTCTTCCCTAAACACTCTACTCTCTACCTTCTACCTTAATCAATTCGTCCACTAGTTTTTCGATGCGTTCGAGGCCTTCTTCTACTTCCTCGATTTCCAATCCGGCGGTTTGTTGGGCGAGTTGTTCGGTGGCAAACCAGATGATCACCATGGCGATATAATCCTGCATGTCCTTCCCGGCAAAAAGGCTTCGGAACTCAACGATCTTGTCGTTGATCATTTTGAGGGTCTTGCGAACGACTTCCTCGTCGTCGGGCTGGATCTTGATCCGATAACTACGGTCACCAATGACAGCGGAAATGGGGATGAGGTTCGACATGGTGGTTTATTCGCTTAGGAGAGCGATGCAACGATCGATCTCTTTGAGGTATCCGTTCAGTTTTTTTTCGATCTCTTTTTTATCTGGGCCATTCAAATCCCCCGCATTCAGTTTGAGCACATCCAATTGGGTGCGCAGCAACCGGATCTGGGCCTGTGCCTGCGTGAGTTTTTCTTCTGTTTCCTGCACAGACTTGCGCAGCCGCTCATTTTCTAACTGCGTGGCTTTTGATTGCCGCATCAGTTGCTGCAGTTTGTCTACAATGCGTTTGAGCTGCTCTTCCAAGGTGATTATTTTCTGATCTCCGCTCCGCAATCGTTCGAGAGTGCGTGGATTACTTTTTTCATCCAACCGTCAATTTCTGCATCGGTCAGTGTCTTTTCCGCATGCTGAAAGGTCAGGTTTATGGCCATCGATCGTTTGCCGGCACCGAGTTTATCACTTTCGAATATATCGAAGAGTTTGATTCCTTGCAGGTTTTCCAAGCCGATCTTCTCCACCGACTGCTCGATCTGCTGCCAGCTCAGCGTACGGTCGATCAGCATCGACAGATCCCGCTGTACGGCAGGGAACTTTGGCAAAGGGGCGATCTTCTTTTGCTGTCCGAGCACCAACGACATGGCATCCTCCCACTCAACCTCAGCATAGTAAACAGGTTGTTTGATCCCAAACCGGGAAAGTGTTTGCGCGGGCACTTCTCCTCCTGTTGCAAGGAAGGTGTTGGCTTTGGTCCAATGAAGGGGATTGGTAAACAGGCCCTCTTGCTCCGGATAATTCTCCTGCACCCCTTCGATGCCCATCCAGCGGAACAAAGCGGTTAGTTGAGATTTGATCGAATACAGGTCGGCAGCGCGGGTGGGCTGATTCCAATCTCCAGCTTGTAGATCTCCACTCCAGACCAACGCTAATTTTTGCTTCTCTGCGTATTTCGTTCCGCCGTCAAATCGATAGGTCTTTCCGAATTCAAAGAGCCGAAGGGAAAGGTTTTTATGATTCAGGTTGTGTGCCACCACCTCCAAAGCTGTTTCCAGCAAACGGGGGCGCATGACGTTTAGTTCTTGGCTCAGGCTGTTGATCATTTTCACCAACGTGTCTGACTCCTTTTCATTGAAATAGGCCGCGTTGGTGATCGAGTTGGTGACGATCTCCTGAAATCCTTGTCCCGCCAGCAGATCCGCGATCTTCTCCTGCCATTTGGCCGGGCGCTCCTCCATGCCAACGGAGGGACTGATTCGAATCGTGGTAGGGATCGGTATGTTGTCCAGCCCATCGATCCGAAGGATCTCTTCCACCAGATCAGCCGGTTGTTCAATGTCGGGTTTGTGCGTGGGAACGGCCACCCGAAATTCATTGTCTGATTCGCGCAGGATGTCGAAGCCCAATGCCACCAGAATGGTGCGAACGGCTTCAGGATGATAATTTTTCCCGCTTAGCTTTTTCAGGTATTGCCAGGTAAGTGTGATCTCGTTCTTTTCTTTTTTTCCGGGGTACAGATCGATCATTTCACCAACGACTTCGCCGCCTGCGATCTCCGTGATGAGTTGAACCGCACGGGCCAATACCCGATCGCAGAGACCGGGATCCGTTCCCTTTTCAAATCGCAGTGCCGCATCGGTGCGAAGTCCATGCCGAAAAGATGTTTTTCGAATGCCAATGCCGCTGAAGCAGGCACTTTCCAAAAAAATATTTTGTGTCGAGTCGGTTACACCTGAATTTTTTCCGCCAAAGACCCCTGCCAGACAAAGTCCACCCTCCGCATCACAGATCATCAGGTCTTCTGTATGAAGGGTGCGGGATTTATCGTCTAATGTGATGAAGGTTGTTCCGGCTTCAAGTTTTTTAACCTCTATTTGTCCGCCTCGGATCTTGTCTGCATCAAATACGTGCAAGGGTTGTCCGGTTTCATGCAGCAAATAATTAGTGATGTCCACCAGGTTGTTGACGGGACGAACGCCAATAGCCTTCAAACGTTGCTGCAGCCAGCGTGGTGAGGCTTGAACGGTGACCTGTCGGATCGATGTGCCGCAATAACGGGGACAATCCGCGGCATTTGCAATGGAAACACGGATCGGGCTGCCCTTTGTTGTATTGGTTTGAATGCCAGCGGTAGGCAATTGAGCGCGGCTTTCCTTCCGTTCATGATGCGAGAGGTAGGCGCATACGTCACGAGCAACACCCCAATGACTCATGGCATCCATCCGGTTTGGAGTCAGACCGATCTCATATACCGTATCGTTGTAGGGTTTGAAATGATCCGCAGCCGGCGTGCCGGGTTTGATGGGTTCCGACAAGATCAGGATTCCGTCGTGGGATTCGCCCAGGCCCAACTCGTCCTCGGCACAGATCATGCCATGGCTTTCTTCTCCTCGGATCTTCGCTTTTTTCAGCGTGATGGGTTCGCCGGTTCGTGGGTAGATCGTGGAACCGACAGTGGCCACCAGTACGGTTTGTCCAACCGCAACATTTGGGGCACCACATACGATCGGCACGGGCGCTGTTTCTCCGATGTCCACTTTTGTGAGGCGGAGTCGGTCGGCATTCGGATGTTGGGTTACTTCCAATACGTGGCCCACAACCACTCCGGCAAGTCCGCCTTTGATCTCTTCGTAAGAGATCTGTTTTTCAACTTCCAGACCGATGGAGGTCAGGATTCGGCCCAAACGATCGGGGTCGATGGGATGGGGCAAATAGTCGCAAAGCCAATGGTAGGAGATCGTCATAACGTTGCGGACGAAGATACGAAAGCGCGGTGTCGAAGGAGTAAGATTGCCTACTTTTGCTGCTCAACACCACTCGTTATGGCCAATCAACTGCTAGCCGGAAAATGCGGCATCATCTTTGGAGCGTTGGATGAGAAGTCCATCGCCTGGAAAACGGCACTTCGTTGTCACGAAGAAGGCGCCAAGATCGTACTCACCAATGCGCCCGTGGCTCTGCGGATGGGCGAGATCAATAAATTGTCAGCCTTGTGTGGGGATGCGCCCGTCATTGGGGCCGATGTCACCAACATGGAAGATCTGAAGAATTTATTTGAAGCGTCGATGAAGCATTTCGGGGGACAAATGGATTTTGTACTCCACTCCATTGGCA
>JBDKIP010000142.1:0-2673 GCA_039797015.1 Bacteroidota bacterium | reverse complement strand
TGGCGCGACCGTGCACATGGACTACCGGTTGACATACAATCGTATCGTGCTGCACGACTGGGACCATATTCCGCTCGTTTAAATTGGACAACAGCCTATGAGTACGATGTGACTACGCATGAGATTCAGGTGGCCAAAGGAAATGTCGCGTGGCAGCAACAGCAGTTCGTGACTCTTGCCACGTTGAACAGTGCCGGCAATGCGGCGGTTGCACAGTCTTACCAATATGACGACCTCAGTGCCGGGAAATCCGATGTTTGGTATTATCGAATCAAGATCAACCACCGCGACGGATGGTATGTATACACACCCGCACAGCCCATTGTATATGACCCCACGAGCGTAATTCGCTTTTATCCAAATCCGTCTTCAGGAATGTTCAAAGGGGTCTTTCAAGCCAATCAGGGAGAGGTAATGAGGATGCGGATCTTCGATGGATCGGGTCGGATGGTTCGGGAGGATCAGGTTGTGGGCACTGGATTTGAGCAATCGTTTTGGTTGGATCTTTCCAATCCTTCGATTGCTTCAGGCATCTATCAGATTCAGGTTGAGTTGCGTGGTCAGTGGTCAACGCTACGTGTGATTAAGCAATAAGAGATTTTCTAGCGCAAAAAAAAGATCGGCCGCAGGCCGATCTTTTTTTATGGGAGCAAGTTGAATTACCAACCTTGCTTGGCGTATCCTTCCTTGATGGCAGCCAATGCTTTGGCTTCGCCCAACAGGGTGGTCAGTTTGTTGCCTTTTCCGTCGTTTCCTTGAGCCATGTAAGCGCCTTTGGCAGTTTTGGTGATAACGGCGTCTTTCATTTCTACTCCTTTTTCTTTGGTCTTCACGTTGTACGCGGTGATAGGTCCGTTCGACATGTGTTTCTTTTTTAATCGTTAGGAAAACACAAACATACGGAATTTCCGCCCGGGCCGGCAAAAATCTGTATGATCGATGTTTTGTTTGATTCCTGTCTGTTTTTTTTCACCGAATTCCGCGACTTAATCTCTTTTAATTCTGTGGATTATCCCTTGGTTATCGATCCGGCCGATAGCAGTTTTACCAACGATTTTTCATCCTAAAACAATTCATCATGAAAATTCTTTTTATGTTTTCTTTCTTAACACTTATGCTGTCGGGTGTAGCTGCACAGCAGTTGTCCGACCGTCAGGAACGATTTCAGGAATGTTTGTCAGCACACGACGCATGGCAAAAACACGTGCAGTTGGCACGGGATCGGTATCAGGAAGAGTTGTCCTTGATCCGTGTTCAGGTCGATCGATTGATTTCGGCATACAACGTTCGGTTGGTGGGTGATCGATTGCAGGTGCAGAACCTGCGGACACTTGTTGAGTTGTCGATGCAATTGCGGGATCAGGATGCGGAAGCCGACAGCAATTATTTCCAACTGCGTGAGTCGTTGTTGAGCGAGGCGTGGACGGAAGGCATTTGCGTGGAGGATCTTTCTTTTTCGCAATATCAAGAGCTCTTCGACAATTATTTGGAGGAGCAGGTCATTCGTCCCGTCGATCAATATGCCTCCACCTATTTTGCCAGTGCGCTGGGCTTTCGTTCCATGATGTTGATCCAATTGAAAGCGGAAGAGGATTGGTTGGTGCGTCAGGGATTGGAGTGGAGTCAGCCGCATCCATTTGATGATTTGCCGGTGGGAGAAGAAATGTATTGGTCTGTTTTGAATGCGGATTGGTCGATCGACCTGCGGGATCCGGAGCCCCAATTGGCTTCACTTGTACCAAAGCAAGAGGACGGTACCTCCAGTGCAAAAATGAAATTCAAGGATGTATTGTTATTCATATTGAATAATTGGGATGAGATAAAGGATATCCTGGCTTGGTTGGAGGAGGGTGTATTTTATGATTGCAGCCCAACGGTTACCGCACGCATCAAAAGTGATACGCGGGATGTGAATGTGATGCAGCAATTGAGTCCGGATGTGGAGCGTCGGATCTATTACCAGGTTGGGCAAAGAGGTGTTCGTGCTGATTTTCGTTCCACCCGTACTCGAATCTGGGGCAAAACCCATTTGTACAAGCGCAAACGGAATCGGTTTGTTAAGGACAAGTCCCAGGTCGTCGGCATTGCGTATTGTACGCAGCAGTGGAATGTATGCGATGATCGTCCCTGGCCGGCGAACGGACAACCCTTCCAATTTGCGGGCGTACACAGACGAGGGAAGGCGAAATTTTCCGAGCGACATCCTTATGCACTTTCCATTCAGCAAGTCAATACCGAATTCATCAATTTCCCCATCTTTTACAATCGTGCCCTGGTCGATCAAGTTTACCTGTTGGGAAGCGGAGGGTGTTTCTGATGAAAAAGTTTCCTGCCATTGTATTGCTCTATGTGTTTTTCACAGGAAGCAGCGTGCAATCGTTCGCGCAAATGGATTGGATCGCCGGAGGAGGATGGAGGTCCTCCTCCCCAGCGGTCTCTTATTCCGGAAAGATCGGATTGCAGTCCCTCTCCGATCGGGAATGGACATTCGGGATTGAACGATCATCGCGTCGCGGTTCGCGTAAGTTTGGGATTGGAGCCTTGGCAACACTTCGATTTCGTTCTCCTTTCTATGAGTTGGATAAGCCATTGTCCTACTATCCCTTGAAAACGCATCTGCCGACATATCGATTGGAGTCGGCGCAGCTCTTTTCATTCGTTTCTTTACGGGGC
>JBDKIP010000141.1:0-3593 GCA_039797015.1 Bacteroidota bacterium | reverse complement strand
TTGTGTCCGAGTTGCAACTTGCGGTTTTCCTTATCGATGCCCAGGATCATTACGTCGATCGCCTGACCAACTTTTGTGTACTCCGTTGGGTGATTGAAACGCTTGAGCCAGCTAAGGTCGCTGATGTGGATCATGCCACCGATGCCGGGAGCCAGTTCCACAAACACACCGTAATTGGTGATGTTCTTCACGAGTCCGCTGTGCTTGCTCTCTTCAGGGAAACGGGTTTCGATGTCGCTCCAAGGATCTTCAGTAAGCTGCTTGATCGAGAGGCTCATCTTGCGGCTGTCGCGATCCAGTGTAACGATCTTTGCTTCATATTCGTCACCCAGTTTGAAGAATTCTTTCGCATTGATGGGTGAGTTGGACCAACTGATCTCGGAAACGTGCACCAATCCTTCCACGCCGGGTTGGATCTCCAAGAAGGCACCGTAATCTTCGATGTTGACCACTTTTCCTTTGACGACATTTCCTTCGACGATGTTCTCGCCGAGTACATCCCAAGGATGCGGAGTGAGTTGCTTCAGGCCTAAGCTGATGCGACGCTTCTCGTCGTCGAAATCCAATACCACCACATTGACCTTCTGATCGAGCTTGAGCACTTCGGAAGGATGTGAGATGCGTCCCCAAGAAATATCGGTGATGTAGAGCAATCCGTCCAGTCCACCAAGGTCCATGAACGCACCGAAATCGGTGATGTTCTTCACGGTACCCTCGAGTACCTGACCTTTTTCGAGTTTGCTCATGATCTCGGCACGTTGTGCTTCGATGTCGCTTTCGATCAGGGCTTTGTGCGATACAACGGCGTTCTTGATGGCTTCGTTGATCTTCACCACTTTGAATTCCATTGTTTTGCCCACGAATTGATCGTAGTCGGTTACAGGCTTCACGTCGATCTGCGATCCAGGCAAGAAGGTTTCCATTCCGAATACATCAACGATCAATCCACCTTTTGTTTTGGAGGTAACGGTACCTGTGATCACTTCACCGGTCTTGTGTACTTCCACGATGCGCTCCCATGCGCGCGTGATGCGGGCCTGGCGGCGGCTAAGATTCAGGTGACCATCGCGGTCTTCTTTCTCCACGATCATGACCTCTACTTCATCCCCAATGGCAAGCCCGGGAATGTCACGGAATTCATTGAGGGAGATCAATCCGTCACTTTTGAAACCAATGTTCAGCACAACGTCTGTCTTGGTCAGACCAACGACCAATCCTTTGATCAGTTCTCCGTCGGTCAATTGTACGAAGGTGTTGTCGTACACTTTGTCGTACTTCTCACGCTCGGCAGCCGAGTAAGAAATGAGGTTGCGACGATCCACGTTCCAATCGAAATCATCATGGGCCGTGGGGGTCACAGGTGCAGTTGTTGTCGCTGTAGCCGCCGCGGTCTCCGCGCCAGTCTCCTGTGCATCAGCGTTTAGTTGTTTGAAAATCAAATGTTGAAACATGTGTGTTTCCCGAAAGGGTTTTATTTTCGGGGTGGCAAAGATAATGAAAGGTGTTGATTCTCAAGTGGTTTTGTGCGTAAAAAAGTCTTGCCAAACATCTTTATAAGATACTGAATAACAATACGTTACAAGCATCAATTTCGCCCATTGCTGTACACCCTTTTGAAATTCCTAACCCGGCTCTTCTTACCGCTCTATGTGAGAAGCATTCGGATCGATGACCGTTCGCCACTGAAATGGGAAGGGCCCTTGCTGTTGGCCTGCAATCACCCGAACTCTTTCCTCGATTCTGTATTGATCGATGCATTGTTTGAAAAACCGGTTTGGTCACTTGCCCGAGGGGATGCGTTTCGCATCAAATGGGTTGCGCAGATCCTGCACTCCCTTCGAATTCTCCCCGTCTATCGCACCAGCGAGGGCGTTGAAAATCTGCACATCAATTACAAAACGTTTGAGTCGTGTTTGCTCTTGTTCCAGAAAAAAGGGATCGTGACGATCTACAGCGAAGCGAAATGCATCAATGAATGGCGATTGCGTCCGTTGCGAAAGGGCACAGCCCGACTCGCGTTGCAAAGTTGGTCGGCCGGCATTCCCTTACGTGTTTTGCCCGTATCGATCAATTACAGTTCGTATCACCGTTATGGAAAGAATCTGATCATCCAATTTGGTGAGGTGATCGAATCGACCGATATCCCTTGGAAAGAATCAGAGGGAAAAAGACACCAGGTCTTCAATGAAAAACTGGAGCGTTCCTTGCGGGCGGGTGTGATCGAGCTGCAGAAAAATGATCGGATGGAAAGAAAGAAAACGTTTCACATCCCTGTCACTCCGATGCAAAAAACGATCACAGCCATACCGGCTTTGATCGGGTGGTTGCTGCATGCACCCCTGTATTTCCCGATTCGTTTGTTGGTCGCGATTGCTTCCCGATACAACGATCATTTTGATTCGATCCTTGCCGGACTATTTCTGTTGCTGTATCCTGTTTATCTGACGGGTTTGCTTTTTATCGGATATTCTTATCTGGGCTTTGCAGGATTGTTGATTGGAGTGCTTGCCCCATTCACCGTAAGAGCTTTGTTGTACTGGCTCCCGCAAACGGATTGAAATCCGTCAAACCGATGTAAACAGATTGGGATTTTTTTGTTCTGCGGCCTCAATGGGGGTATAGTCTGATAAAACATCGGCCTTGTCTTTTCGAACGCACACGTCGTGTTCAAAGTGTGCGGAGATGCTACCATCTTTTGTTCGGACGGTCCACCCATCAGAGTCGGTGAAAACCTCTTTCTTCCCCAGGTTGATCATGGGTTCGATGGCCAGCACCAATCCTTCTTTCAATTTGGGTCCGCTGCCGCGTTTGCCGTAATTCGGCACCTGAGGGTCTTCGTGCAATGACGTTCCGAGTCCGTGACCGACCAACTCACGGACCACACCATATCCATGTTTTTTCTCTGTGTGGTCTTGTATCGCAAAGGAGATGTCCCCTACCCGATTGCCGGCGATGCATTTCTCAATGCCTTGATAGAGGGATTGCTTGGTGACCTGAATCAGTTGCATGACTGCATTCCCCGGATCGCCCAATACAAACGTATAGGCATGATCCCCATGCCATCCGTTCAGGATCACCCCGATGTCGATCGAAACCACATCCTTCTCCTTCAACTCTTTGGTCGATGGGAAACCATGTACCACCACATCGTTCACGGAAATACAGGAATTGAAGGGATAGCCATGATAATTCAAAAAAGATGGGATGGCACCATGATCGCGAATAATCGTCGCGATCTGTTGATCGAGCGCAAGTGTGGTGATGCCCGGACGAAGATCGGCGGCAATGAGCGAAAGCGTTTTGCTCACCAGTTGCGCGCTGGCACGCATCTGTTCAACCTGTTCATCCGTTTTGCAATACATCATGTTCCGGCAAATATCCAAAAAAACGAGCCCGGCCAAGGCCGGGCTCAGATAATTTATTCAGTTGTTTGTTACATCTGTACGGCGGAAGAAGTTTGACGACCTTGGATTCGTCCACCTTTCATGAGTCCGTCATACTGACGCATCAGCAATTGTGTTTCGATCTGCTGGAGGGTATCCAACACAACACCCACCATGATCAGCAAAGAAGTACCCCCGAAGAAGGTTGCG
>JBDKIP010000140.1:0-9000 GCA_039797015.1 Bacteroidota bacterium | reverse complement strand
GTGTGCTCTTCCGATCTTCTTTTTTGAATGTGCTTCTGCCCACTCCTACCATCAGATTGGGTCTGATACCGAAATCAAATCCCATGCGCATGGAGGCCTGATCCAATCCGAAGAAATTTTTCAACCCCTGATCGAGGTTGCCGAATCGGTGCAGGATCCGAAAATCCATCGTGCCGGGATTGATGAACTCCATCGAGTGTGCGTTGATCACCCGGCTGGACTTGAAGGCCGCCTTGATGTATTCTTTTTGAGGCTTATCCTCGCCAAGAAGTCCCAATAAATCGTCCTGTGCCCGCAACGAATTCGTTCCGGCAAAAAACACAAGTAGAAATAGCAGCCGCAAGGTGGATGGCATGGTTTTTATTTTAAAGGTTCCAGTCCGCAATTGACCGTGATCTTGGCCGTCTTGGATACTTTGTCTCCTACCAGTGCCGGAACGTTCACTTTGTAATCGGACAACAGCACATTAAAGCTGGCGGTCGCAGAAACCTTGCCTTTGGATACGGTGATCTTGCCGGTTGTTTCCACATCTTTGGTTTCGTTGTGCAGGGTCAACTTTCCTTTCACGGTAGCCGGGTAATTGCCGTCTTTATCGAAGGAAATTGAAGCCGCATTGGCAATCGTCCCTTTGAACACGGCGTCGGGGTATTTGTCACTCTCCACATAGTTCTCATTGAAGTGCTCTTGCATGAGGGCGCGTTCGAAGGTGAATGCCTTCATGGCTGCTTTGAATTGAATGCCTCCTGAAGCAGCATCGATCACACAGGTAACCGTACGGTTATCAGCGGTAATGTTTTCGGGAGAACCGGAAGCGGTTGCATCAAAAGAAATGGTGCCGTTTTTGGTGAAAAACTTCTGTGCCTCGGCGGTTTGAGTCAAGCCGGCAAGTACAAGAGACAATGCGATGATTTTTTTCATGTATTGTGTTTGATTTTTATTGAATGGGGTAACAACGGTTTAACAGCAGATCGGCACCAAGTCCCATGTCGTCTGCCGTGTAGCCCACACAAACACCTCTGAGTTTGGCAGATGTTCCGGTCGAAAGCTTTGCGGCATCGGAAGAGAAAAGACTGTCCACCACGCAACGAACAGACGACATCGATCCGGCATCTCCCAACACTATGGTGTAAAAACCCTTTTCGTCTTTTTCGATCTTGTTGATCGATCCGCTGACCTCCAACACCTGATCAACATACATTTTTGTGGATTCGTCCGCCTTGGATTCAAATGCTGCCAGCGCATCAGTAGCAGTTAGCTGAAAGGACGCCTTCGCATCTGCCATCGACGGATTGCGCCGATTGTATTCGGTGTAAGCATAATAGCCACCTGCAGCGGCGGCGATCAATGAGAACGCAAGGATGATTTTGGTGGTAGAGCGTTTAAGCATGCGAAGGGAAATTAATTATTGGGTGCGCCGGCTTCGATCCATTTGCGCACGACGGCGATGTTGCAATTGCTGAGTTTATTACCGCCTTTGGGCATGGGTGAGAAGCCAGTGGCATGACTGATCACGCCTAACAGTTTGCCGTTTTGCGCCATGGTTTTATCGGTGGTGTATGTACCCATGGCTTGTCCGCCCGAAGGCGTTGAACCGCTGTGACATCCATAGCAGTTTATCTGTAAGATAGGGACCACTTTGGCTTGGTATGAGATCGTGCCGGTGGAATCTGTACAAGGGGCCGGCGCTCCGTAAAGCAATTCCTCTTTATCGTAGTAACAGGCGGTGAGTGAAACCAGGCCAAGAAGCAAAGTGAAAACGATTCGGTTCATGATGCGCTGTGCTTGGATCAATTGTTTAAAGCCCCGGCCTGTATCCATTGCTGCACTTGCCCGATTTCGCAATCGGACAGCTTGGCACTGTTCTTCGGCATAGGGGAGAATCCGCTTTGATGGGCGATGGAGCCATAGAGCTTCCCATTCAGCGCCCAGATGCGGGTGTTGGTGTAATCGGATAGGTTGACGCCGCCGCTGGGAGCAGCACCGCTGTGACAACCCACGCATTTGCTTTCCAATGTGGGACGGACGGCACCTGAATACGTGAAAACAGCAGCGTTGCAGCTATTGAGGCAGCTGTTGTTCTTGGCGCCTTGGCTGATCCATTTTCGGATCAGCTCTTTCTGAGCGGTGGTGAATGCCGGGCGAGGGGGCGGTGGCATTCGTTCGTTATCTGTTCGGATGATCACTTTATACAGCTTACTGTCGCCGGCATTGCCTGCTTTGACCTCATCCATGATGTTGGCATAATCGGTCATGCGGACGCCGTCGGCTGCAGTTCCATTGTCGTGGCAACCGCTCATGGCGCAATTCGACTGCAGCAATGGCAATACATCGTTTACAAAATAGACTGTATCCGAGCTGCAGTTGGCAGAAACAGTGGCCCCACCGTTCGGAGAAGGGATCTGGTGCGTGCAGGATGTCCAGGCGGATAGTCCTGCCAACAGCAAAAAAACATTGATCAGTTTTTGCATATTCATCTAAACGGAAGTTAGCGCATTTTTATTGAGTGCCGGCTCGAATTTCCAGAGGAGATCGCAGGGCTTCAAGCCTGTGTGTTTCTTGAAGGCCGTGGAGAAATGGGAAATGGAGGAATAGCCCAACTGCAGGGAAACCTCGGTCACGCTCATGCCTTTCTCATACAGCAAGTAACGTGCGTGCTCCATGCGTTGACTCTGATAAAAATCAAAAATGGTGGTGCCGTACATCAAACGAAATCCTTTTTTCAGGTAGCACTCATTCATCGCCACTTTTCGGCTGAGCTCCTTGATGGTGATGGGTTCGCCGATGTGTTCAATGAGCCAGTCGCGGGCCTGCTCGATCTTCTGGCGCTCACTGGCATGAGAGAGGAAAGGTGCAGATTCCGTTTCCTGGGGCGATTCGATGGCATCGAGCGCATGCAACAGCAGCAACTGCGACTGTGCGTTGACGAAAATATTCTCCAGCCCATCGCTGTAGGAATGATTCAGGATGCTCTTCAAAATGGCCAGCACTTCGTTGGTGAGCGGAATCGGTTCCCGGAAGGATTGTTTGCGTTGGAACGCCACAATCTCCTCCACGAGTCCGGATGGATTGCGCGGCCGGGCCCATTGACTCAAATGCGTACGCGAATAGCGAAAACTGATCAGATCCACCGAATCGATCCTCTCCTCACACCCATCGGATTCCTCAAACCGACAGCGATCGCAGCTTTTTTTCTTCTCCCGGCAAAAGATCTCTCCGGTCAGTAAAAAATGCAACTCCAGATTCGATTCGTCCGCACGACCGGTATCGGCTTGATAAACCATCAATCCCTCATCCGGCTCCGTCCAATCACCCTTTCTGTTGTACCGGCGGATCGTATACATCACCGATCCGGGAATCTGTTGCGAGCGCTCCTGCAGGAGGGACAATCGATTGCCCAACATGCCCTGATAGGTTGGATCGATAAAGAGCGACTGCAGCATACCCACAAAATTAACGAATCCCCCTCCGCACATGCAGCGAATCATTGATTTTCAATCTCTTTAACAGAATAGCGCCGCCCACCCCCCTAATTCCCCTTGAAAAAGGTATTTTTGCCGACTTCCCAAGATGATACACCCCCACACCTACATTCATCCAAACACCAAGATCGCGCCCAACGTGAAGATCGATCCGTTTACGGTGATCCACCAGGACGTTGAAATTGGAGAGGGCACCTGGATCGGATCCAATGTGACGATCATGGAAGGCGCCCGGATCGGTAAGAACTGCCGGATCTTCCCGGGGGCCGTGATCTCGGCCGTTCCGCAGGACCTGAAATTCCAAGGCGAGTACTCCAACGTTTTCATCGGAGACGGTACCACCATTCGGGAATTCGTGACGATCAATCGTGGAACAAAGGATCGGGAGAAGACCGTGATCGGTAAAAATTGCCTGATCATGGCCTATTGTCACTTCGCGCACGATTGTTTTGTGGGGGACAATTGCATCACCAGCAACAATACACAAGTGGCGGGCCACGTCACCATCGGCGACTGGGCCATCCTGGGTGGCATGTGTGCCGTACACCAATTCGTCAAGATCGGTCAACACTCTTTCGTGAGCGGCGGATCACTAGTCAGCAAGGACGTACCCCCCTACATCAAGGCGGGAAGAACCCCATTGAGCTATGCCGGCGTGAATTCGATCGGACTCAAGCGCAGAGGATTCAGCGTGGATCGCATCAATCACATTTTGGACATCTACCGCATTCTTTACAACCGTGGTTTCAACACCAGCCAGGCCATAGAATACATCGAAGAAGACATGGCAGCATCCGATGAACGGGACGAAATCGTCACCTTCATCCGGGAAAGTGGCCGCGGCATCATCAAACGCTTCACCAAAGGCGCCTCCGATGACGATCTCCCTGTCTGATGCCGGCAAACGATTCAATTACGATTGGATCTTTCGTCACGTTCACTACACTTTTTCCTCCGGAAACAGATATGCGATCATTGGGCCAAACGGATCCGGGAAAAGCACCCTCTTGCAAGCATTGGCCGGAAACAGTTGGCTGAGCGAAGGCAGCCTGATCGCCACGGATGATTCAGGTCAGTCGATACCGGATGACAAACTATTCGAACACATCACGATCGCCGCACCTTACCTGGAGGTAGTGGAAGAAATGACCTTGCTCGAATTCTGGCAATTCCAGGAAAAATTCCACCCCTATTTACCAGGTTCTACCCCAGAATCGATCAGCGAGAAATTAGGATTGGGAAACGCCCTGCACAAACAGATCCGCTATTTCTCCTCGGGAATGAAGCAGCGCGTCAAATTGGGACAAGCTCTTTTTGCTGCTCGTCCCGTTGTGCTGCTTGACGAACCCTGCACCAACCTGGATGCAGAGGGCATTGCACTTTATCATCAGTTGATCGAAGAATTGACCCCACAAAAACTCCTGGTGATCTGCAGCAACGACGAACAGGAAATCCGTTCCTGTACGGAACGCGTAGACATCCGGAATTATAAGTAAAATATTTCTACCGCTGCGACGCGATCAGCAGATTGAGGTCGGTGTATTTCATGTAGAATCGCTGGCTGATGTAAAAATTCGTGAGTGCTCCGCGGAATAAATAGATGCCATTGCGCAGATGGATCTTGTGCCAAATCAGGTTATCAAATCCACCTTCCGCTCCAGCTTCAATGAGCAAAGGAGTCAGCACGTTGCTGATGGCCTGTGAGGCCGTACGCGAAAACCCGGATGGGATGTTGGGCACCCCGTAGTGAATTACGCCATATTTGGTAAATACCGGTTTTTCGTGGGAGGTGATCTCTGAGGTTTCAAAACAGCCGCCCCGATCGATGCTGACGTCGATGATGACTGAACCTGGGCGCATGTTGCTGACCATTTCTTCCGTTACCACCATCGGTGTTCGTCCCGATTCTGAGCTGAGTGCCCCTACGGCCACCTCACAGGTTTTCAATTGCTTGGCCAATAAACGTGGTTCGATGACCGATGTCCACAACCGATGTCCAATGTTGTTTTGAAGGCGCTTGAGTTTGTACACATCGTTGTCAAATACTTTGACGGAGGCACCCAAGGCCAATGCGGTTCGTGCGGCGTATTCGCCGACGATCCCCGCACCGATGATGATCACCTTTGTGGGCGCAATACCGGATATACCACCCAACAGCACCCCTTTCCCATGGTTGGCAGAACCCAGGTATTGGGCCGCGATCAGCATGACGGCGGATCCGGCGATCTCACTCATGCTGCGAACGATGGGATAAGAATCGCTGTCATCTTTTAAATGCTCAAAGGAGAGGGCCGTGATGCGTTTCTCCATCATCTTTTCCAAAATGACAGATGTCATCCCCGGCAAATGCAGCGGCGAAATGATGTGTTGCTGGTGTTGTAACAGCGGAAGATCCGCTTCAATGACCGGCGCGCTTTTGACCAATACGGGTGCTTGAAAGACCTCGGATCGCTCGTATACAATACGGGCACCGGCCTCGGCATAGTCTTTGTCGCTGAAATGAGAGGCTTCGCCGGCATTGTGTTCCACCACCACTTGATGTCCGTTGTTGACCAACAAATTCACCGCATCCGGTGTAAGGGCAACCCGGTTCTCCTGAAAGGCAATTTCTTTGGGAATGCCCAAGGTCATCCCCGCCGGTATGGGCGGAATCTCCAGGGTCTCCTCCTGTGTTTGCAAGCTAATGCCCGGATCGATCTTTGGTTTTTGCTGACTCATAGAAATGAAACGGCGAAATCAAATATACTATTTCTTCATCAGCCGTAGACGACGATGCTGCTCGTCGACCACTTGAATGTTCACGTGAAGTGCATCGGTCGGAAGCACGGATGGAACCTGCTCAGGCCACTCCACCAGGCAGATTGAACCGCTGTACAGGGCGTCTGTCACCCCGGCGCGCTCCGCTTCTTCCACATCCTTCAACCGATAGAGATCCATGTGATAAACAGAACCTGAACCATCTTGCAAAGCATATTCGTTGATGATGGGGAAGGTTGGACTACTCACCGTTCCGCTGATCCTCAACAACTGACAGATGGCATGGATCAAGGTGGTCTTCCCCGCGCCCATTTCGCCATGGAAACAGATCACCTGGCTCGTACCCGCGTGGGACAGCAGCCATTGCGCGGCTTCATCGATGTTGGACAGGTGGTAGGGAAGGGTCATAGTGCGAAGATATATTTGAGATGGAAGATGGGAGATGGAAGTTTGGGGAAATGGTTACAACTCAAAACAAAAACCCCAACTTCAATCTCCCATCTCCCATCTTCCACATTGTATCTTTGCCCTATGGAAAAAGTAGCCTGGCGTGTAGAAGGAATGGACTGCAATACCTGTGCCCTACACATCCATAAATACCTCGAGAAAAAGGGGATGAAAGACGTGAAGGTGAACTATGCCACGGGGCATGTCTCCTTTGAAAATCCGGTTGGGGAAAAGGAAGCCACTCTGGCCACCGGCATACAGGACCTCGGCTATGAGGTGGTAGAACACAAACGGGAGAAAATCCGCAAGCCTTGGTTCAAATCGCATTTGCAACGATTCTGGTTCTGCTTTCCCTTTACGGCCCTGCTGATGAGTCATATGATCCCCGGACTTCATCTGCATTTCCTGATGAATCATTGGGTACAATTGGCACTTACTCTTCCCGTGTATGCCATAGGCATGGGTTATTTCGGACGCAGTGCTTGGAAGAGCATTCGCAACGCGATGCCCAACATGAATGTGTTGATCACGATCGGTGCCACGGCCGCGTTTGTGTACAGCTTGTATGGATCGCTGACCGGACAACCCGAAAAATACCTGTTCTATGAAACAGCTGCCACCATCCTCACGCTGGTATTTCTCGGCAACTACCTGGAAGAAGCCTCCATCGGTTCTACCCAACGTGAATTGAACAAACTGGTGCGCTCACAGAAGGTGATGGCCACCATGATCGCATTTGACGACAAATACCAAGAGCAGCTTTTTGAAGTAGAAAACACTGCCCTGCGCGTCGGAGACCTGATCCTCATCAAATCCGGCGAACAAGTACCGATCGATTGCAAGATCCTATGGGGAGAAGTGCACGCAAATGAAGCGATCCTTACCGGCGAAAGTGCCCCCATCCGTAAACAAAAGAAAGATCTGCTCATAGGAGGAAGTCTGATCACAGACGGAACCGTGAAGGCACAAGTAACGGCCGTGGGAGAAGACACCGTGCTGTCCGGCATCATCCAATTGGTGAAACAAGCGCAGGGAGAAAAACCACCGATCCAACAATTGGCCGATCGGATCAGCGCAGTATTCATTCCCGTCGTACTTGGCATCGCCGCACTCACTTTTACGCTTACATGGATTTTCAAGGGTGAGTTCTCACAAGCCTTGTTGAATAGCATCGCGGTACTGGTGATCGCTTGTCCATGTGCCATGGGACTCGCCACACCGGCGGCCATTGCCGTAGGACTTGGTCGTGCTGCCCGTAACGGCATTTTGTTTCGCAATGCTACCAGCCTGGAATTGTTCAAGCGGATAAAACGCGTGGTATTCGATAAGACAGGCACCTTGACCACGGGGAAGTTTGAGATCGCACAAATTAAGATTGAGGGAGTTGAGGAGGTTGAGTTTAAGAAAATTGCCTATTCGTTGGAGAAGTATTCCAATCATCCCATTGCCCTGTGTATCGCGAATGCCTGGAAGACGAGCGAGGAAATCAAATGGAAACAGATCGAGGAAGTAAAGGGTTTGGGCATGAAGGCGGTCGATTCTGAGGGAAGGAACTACATCGCAGGCTCCTACAAAGCAGCCGCCCAGCTCACCACGGATGCCGATCACAACGTCTACATCATTCGAGATGGAAAGCTGTTGGGATGGATTGATGTGAAGGATGAGATCCGCCCCGAAGCAAAAACAGTCATTGATCATTTACACGCCAAGGGCATTCAGACGATCTTGCTCAGTGGCGATCGGTTGTCGAAGTGCGAATCCCTGGCCAAAACCTTGGGCATCGATCAGGTATTTGCCGAGCAATCGCCGGAACAAAAACTGGAAAAGATCGGTACCTGGTCGGCAGAACTGCCAACAGCCATGGTAGGTGATGGCATCAATGACGCCCCTGCGCTGGCAAAAGCAACCATTGGCATTTCACTCAATGACGCATCACAGATCGCGATGCAAACGGCACAAGTGGTATTGATGAACAAAGGGTTGAAAAATCTACCGATGGCTTTGGGGTTGGGAAAACATACATTCCTGACCATCCAACAAAACCTTTTCTGGGCCTTTGCATACAACATCGTTGCCATCCCGGTAGCAGCCTTTGGCTATCTCGAGCCAACCTGGGGCGCACTGATCATGGGCTTGAGCGATGTGGTATTGGCGATCAATTCCGTTCGACTTTTCGTGAAAAAAGTATCCTGATTGTCTACCCCCACTGCAATACTGAAACGCTATTGGGGCTACGATTCCTTTCGTGCCGGTCAGGCCGAGATCATTGAATCCGTTCTGAAGGGCCACGACACCTTGGCCATTTTACCAACCGGTG